>JAUILW010000454.1 GCA_030432795.1 Gammaproteobacteria bacterium | reverse complement strand
AGTCAGCCAGCAGCGCTTCGGGCACGAAACCGAGCCGTCGAAATGCCGCCTGCGCTCCACTCTGATCCGCCATCATATGACCGCTGAGCTTCTGTAGACCGATCTCACGTGCGACATCGAAGATGCTGGCAATAAGCCGCCGACCAAGCCCGCGGCTGCGGTACGCCGGGCTGACATTAATGCGCAACTCACCCAGGTGGCGTGTCCACGACGCGGGATTTCTATGCACAGTGGCGTACCCCACAAGGCCATTGGCGTCGTACGCTACCAGCGACGTGGACTGGCCACTGCCGAGATTGCGCATCCAGTCGTCCACCACAGACGCTTCCGTGAGGTCCACGCGCAGAAAGCGCAGATCTTCTTCCGGCAGCGCACGCGCAAAGGCCAGTGCTGCATCGCGATCGGCAGCGCTCATCTGCCGAACTTCTACGCTGCCGCCATCCGCAAGCTGTAAGGTCTTCGGGTACCCGGGTATCTGACTCATCACGCCTCCGTCAGGCCGAAATGGCCGACTTTCGCTCTCGCGCCGCGGCCAACAGTTCTTCGAAGGCGCTCGCGGTGGCGAGCGCAATTTTTTCCACGTCCGGCAGCAGCCTCGGCTCGCTGATGAAGCCGAAGTACAGGCGCTGGTTGTAGCTGAGGATGGCGACGCCAAAGCCTAGATTGCCAAGCAGACACAACACCGGATACTGCCGCTCCACTTCGTGGCCGCACATGTACATCGGCACTTGAACACCTGGCACGTTGGTGCACACGAAGTTGATGCCGATGTTCGGCGCCCTGGTTGCCGGGTTCGACGGCGGCAACGGCGCCAGGCTTGCGATGCGCGTCGGATCGAGCGCCGTGCCTACGAGTTGGGTGGGCAGCATGGCCACCGGCCAGATGGGGGGCGCATTGGACTGTGCCAAAGCCAGAGCCTGGGCATCCTGGTGGCTCTTAATGCGCTCCATCTCCGCACAAACCGCACCGAGGCGCTGTACCACGGATATCGGCCAGGCCGGCAGCACGGGAAATACGCCCGAGACGCGGTTACCGAGCGCACCGCGTTCATCTTCCGTGCGCACGTTCACCGGACACATGATGCGCATGTACTGATCTGAGGTGCGCTCGCCTTTTTCGTCCAGATAGCGGGATACGCCTTCCGATACGCAGGTCAGCACGACGTCGTTGATGGTGCCACCCAACACCTTGCGCACTTCCCGGATGTCGGCATAGGACACCTCCGCAGACCGCAGCCGCCGGCGCGGACCGACAAACCCCGCATTGAATGGTGCTGTCACCACCGGCCTGGTGAAGAACTCCGTCATGATGCGACCGGCGCGCTCCGTGAGACGACGCTGATCGCCGCTGCTGGGCGACAGCTTGCTCCAGTCGGTTTGCCGCATCTCCTCGAAGTTGTCGCGAAGCGCGGTATTAAAAAGCTCCAGCGGGTTCGGCTCCCGCTCCGGCTGCCAGGGCTCCCGCTCGGGCTCTACCGGACGCTCCTTGACATCGAGATCGAACAGAATGGTCATGAGCTCCACGCCCGAAGCGCCGTCGATCATCGCGTGGTGCGTGGCCTGACCGATCACCGTCTTACCGGGCACCCCTGCTATCACCCACAGATGCCACAGCGGTATGGTGCGATCCATCAACGGCTCGGTCAGGCGGATTGCCTCATCGATCGCCGCCTGCTCTGTCACGTGCCCGAGCTGCACGTCGTGCACGTGGTTCTTCAGGTCGAAACCGGTATCGTCCACCCACACTGGGTGTGCAATGCTGAGCGGCACTTGGGCAAGCTTGCGCCGATACGCGGGTACCAGGTGGATACGCTGTCGAAAGTGCGAAAGCACCTTTTCATAGCCCAGCTCGCCGTCCAGCACGAACACGCTGCTGATATGGGTGGGCCCGCCCGCGGTCTCGACGTAGAGAAACGAGGCGTCGGAAGGCGTCAGTCTCTGCATCATCCCCCCTCATGTAAGTGTCCAACCATGGTAACCGCACAGGGGCGGTGCCGGTCAAACGAACTATTTGCGCCCGCCGTGCGACACTATGAGCGCAACACACGACTCCGGAGCAGCAAGTGAGCAGATCCATTTCGGCAGGCCTGCTGGGGCTGGTAATCGTCACTTCGATACTCATTGCGATCCACGCTATGGGATTTCAGTTTCGGGTATCCGGCGACCCGCAGATCCACGCCCGCTTCGACGCCATGCCGGTTGCCGGCGCCATGCACGTGATCGGTGGCGGTCTGGTGCTGCTCATCGGCGGCTTTCAGTTCTCGTCGCGGCTGCGTCGCCGCGCCCCTTCACTGCACCGCAACCTCGGGCGCGTCTATCTGCTGCTGGTGGCAACCGGCGGTATCGGCGCGCTCGCGCTTGCACCGTTCGCGGGCGGCGGTCTGGTGGGACAATTCGGTTTCTTTCTGCTCGGCGTGCTATGGCTGTTCAGCGGCCTACAGGCCTATCTGGCAATCCGCCGGCGGGACATTGAGGCCCATCGCGCGTGGATGCTGCGCAATTTCTCCATGTCCTTCGGCGCGGTCACCCTGCGCATCTATCTGGGGCTGTTCGCCGTGGCTGGCGTACCGTTCGAGGATGCCTATCCGGTAGTCGCCTGGCTCGCCTGGGTACCGAATCTGATCGCTGTGGAGTGGTTCATGGCGCTGACAGGACAGGGGCGTAAAAGCACCTGATGAGCCCCTGGATGGTGTACATTGTGCGTTAGACACCGATAGGAGCGAACCATGGCTCAACACGATCACCAGCCTTTGCAACGCGCGCAAGCGCTCGAAAACGACGCGATACTGGACGCGCAGTCAGGCAATCAGGCCACGGCCGAAGGGCTGCGCACGCTGCGCAACACCTATCGGCTGCTCTCCATGACGCTGGTATTCAGCGCCATCACGGCGGTCGCCTCGGCGTCTCTCGGACTGGGTCATCCGGGGCTCCTCATCACCCTTGCAGGTTACTTTGGCTTGCTGTTCCTCACGAATGCGCTGCGCAACAGCGGCTGGGGCATCGTTTCCGTGTTCGCGCTGACCGGTTTCATGGGTTACACCCTGGGACCAATATTGAGCTTCTATCTCACCAGCGTGACGAACGGAGAAGCGCTCATCGCCACGGCGCTCGGCACCACCGGCATCGCCTTTTTCGGCCTGTCGATGTATGCACGCAGTAGCCGGGCACTGGACATGATGCGCTTCGGCAACTTCATCATGATCGGCGTTCTCACGGCGTTCGGCCTGGGCCTCGCCGCGTACTTCTTCAACATGCCGGCGCTGTCGCTCGCGGTCTCGGGCTTGT
>JAUILW010000453.1 GCA_030432795.1 Gammaproteobacteria bacterium | reverse complement strand
GAGGTGGATCGGCTGGAAACGTCGGTGTACTCGGAACCGCCAATGGCGGAGACCCGCGCGCTGTCTTTTCTCGTGCTTGGTCGGGATTTCAACGAAAACTCGGAGCTCGACAGCCAGGCGCTGCTCAATGCGGCGCTGGGTCTGGGGTTGAAACGCTCCACAGGGGTGGTGCAGCAACTGCAGCGGTCGCTGGGCCTCGACGAATTGCAGGCCTTGTCCACGGCGCAGAATGACGTGGCCATCGTTGCGGGCAAGCGCATCACGGGCGATCTCTATGTGCGTTACACCTACAACGCACTGGCGGCCGTGGGCTCGCTCATTCTGCGTTACCACCTTACCGATCGTTGGCGCCTGGAAGCGACCACTGAGGATGGTAATGCGATGGACCTGTTGTACGAGTTCACGCGCTGAGGCGTGCACGAGGGCTTCGGAAACCTCTGATAGTTCCGGCGGTGGCAAGAGGGGAGCATGCCTATCCATGCTCACCCTGCGAAGTCTCCATCACTATCTTGCGGGCCTCGTCGAGGGCAGGCTGTGGTTGAAGGTGCTCATCGGCATGGCGTCTGGACTGGTGGTCGGCATGGTCATCGGCCCGAGCGTCGGCTGGGTAGATGCTCAGACCAGTCTGTGGATGGGTAACTGGTTAGCGCTGCCCGGGCAGCTCTTTCTCGTAACGGTGCAGATGATCGTCGTGCCCCTGGTCCTTGCATCCGTCATTTTGGGGCTTACCGCCACGGAAGATGTGGAGCAGCTTCGCCGGCTGGGTCTGATGGTCGTGGGGTACTTTGTTGCGACTACGGCCTTCGCAGCTGCTATCGGCCTGTGGATCGCTGACCTGCTCCGCCCAGGCGCAGGCCTGGCCGGCCGTGTGGCGGCACCGCCGGTGACCGATGCGCCAATCGCCGCCCACATGCCAAGCATTGCGGAGCTCCCCGACCAGCTCATTCGCATCCTGCCGGGTAATCCGCTCGGCGCCATGGTACAGGGCGAGATGCTGCAGATCGTCATCTTCTCGGTGATCTTCGGGGTGGCGTGTCTGTCGCTCAATCGTGAGCAATCGCAGCCGATTCTCGGGCTGATGGCGGCCCTGCAGCAGGTGTGCATGACCGTCGTGCGCTGGGCCATGTGGCTTGCGCCGGTCGCCGTGTTTGGTCTGATGGCGAGGCTTACGAGCCAACTTGGCATCGGCGCGTTGCTTGGCATGGGCTACTACGTATTGACCGTGCTGATTGGTCTGGTGCTACTGCTCGGCGTGTACCTGGTCCTTCTGTTTGTGGTGCTTGGTATCCGGCCGGGTCGTTTCCTTGCGGCCACCAGAGAGCTTCTGCTGCTGGCGTTCTCCACTTCGAGTTCCGCCGCGGTGATGCCGTTGTCCATGAAGACTGCACAGGAGCAGCTCGATGTGCCGGTCAACGTTGCCGGATTTGTCATTCCGCTCGGCGCCACCATCAACATGAACGGCACGGCGCTCTACCAGGGCGTTGCCGCCATGTTTCTTGCACAAGTCTATGGAATTGAGCTGGGTATGGGCGCCATGGCGCTCGTCGTTGCCACCGCCGTTGGCTCCGCCATCGGCTCGCCGGGTACGCCGGGCGTTGGCATCGTCATCCTTGCCATGGTGCTCACCAGCGTAGGCATACCGGTGGAGGGCGTTGCCTTGATCATGGGCGTGGACCGTATTCTGGACATGAGTCGCACGGCAGTGAACGTCGCCGGCGACGTGACCGCGGCCGCGCTCATGTCTCGTTGGCTTGATGCTCGGTAGCGGCACGCAACTGGTACGATTTCTGCGGGTCGACGACGCACCGCCCCGCCATGGCGGTGCGGCCCACGAGCAGGCGGAAACCCATGTTGTCCCGGGCGGTCAGCGTCATCTCGATATCGAAGGTCTGATTGCCCAGCGCCAGCTGCGTGCGCACCACGGGGCGCTCCTCTTCATGACCGCCACTGTCACGCACAACCCGGAACTCGATGAGGTCCGCCTCACACCACACCACGGTGTCGGTGTCGCGCTGGATCGGGTGTACGGCGAAGCGGATACGGCCTTCGCGCGGTTCCTCGATTTCGAACGTGTGCAGCGCTGAGGTGCGCGCGCCGGTGTCGACCTTTGCCTTGATGCGTGCGATGCCGAGCGCGGGCAGAGATACCCACTCGCGCCAACCCAGGACCAGCACTTAGTGACCCGTCACTACGGTCAGGCGTCCGGCGCCGGGCGTGCCCGTTGGTTGTACAGCAGCGCCCGCAGGCGCGCTTTTTCCTCGTCGGAGAGGTTCGCGAAGTCGTTGCGCATGTCGCTGCCGACTGCCATGCCGCGCTGTACCGCTGGCCGGTCGCCAAGCTCCTCGAACCAGCGCTTGAAGTGCTTGAACTCGTTGATGTCCTGTCCCTGACCTTCCCAATTCACCGTCCAGGGGTAACAGATCATGTCGGCGATGGTGTATTGGTCACCCGCCAGGTACGGCGACTCGTAGAGCCGGTTGTTGAGCACGCCGTAGATGCGGTTCACCTCGTCGGTGAAGCGGCGCACGGCATAGGATTGGTCGCCTTCGCTGTCACCGAGCCGGCGAAAGTGTCCGCACTCACCGGACTTCGGCCCCTGGTTTGCCATCTGCCACATGAGCCACTGATTTACCGCGTAGCGACCGTGTAAGTCCGTCGGGTAGAACTGACCGGCTTTTTCGGCGATGTACATCATCATCGCGCCGGACTCGAACAGGGAGATCGGCGCGCCACCGCCGGCAGGTGCGTGATCCACCATGGCGGGCATGCGGTTGTTCGGGCAGATTTTCAGGAAGGCGTCGGTGAACTGATCCCCCTGGCCGATGTTGCAGGGCACGACGTTGTACTCCAACCCGCACTCCTCCAGCAGAATGGTGACTTTCTTTCCGTTAGGCGTCGGCCAGTAGTGCAGGTCGATCATTGCCGCTATCCCGATTTGCGAAGTGGGCATTGTCTCGGTATCTGACGAAAATCTGTAGTACTTTGCGCAACGATGGAAATCGAGCCGATCATCGCGTTTTTACGGGACTCCCGGGCCTGGCTGTTTACGTTGGGGCACGCGGTGACGGCGGTGATTGCCGGTGGCCATGCGCTGCTGAAAAAGAAAGAGCCGCGGGCCGCTCAGGTGTCGCTGATCATCTGTGTCTTCATCCCCTATCTTGGCCCCTTCGCCTACTTTCTCTTCGGCATCAACCGCATCGAAACCCGCGCCAAGCGCCTGCGTGAGCCGCCCCCGGATACCCCACCGCCCGTCGCAGCCCCTGAGGATCCTCCCAGCCGCTTCGC
>JAUILW010000452.1 GCA_030432795.1 Gammaproteobacteria bacterium | reverse complement strand
CAACGCGCAGTGCCATCCCTGTCACCATCCACACGAAGGGTGCCGATCTGATCACGGCGCGTGCAGGAGGGCGAGTAGATCTCAGACCCCTCGTAAGGTTTGCCCGCGTCGATGATGGGACTGGTGCTATAGGGCAACAGATAGACGTCGCGCGGGCGCTCTCCGTAACGGACTTCTGCAAGCTGCGCATTCACGCGCAGAAGATCCGTCTCCGGCGCGCGGGATGTCACGCTGCAATGATCGATGTCACCTACGGCACTGTAGCCGATGCTGCTCAGTGCGCCCCAGCAATCAGCCGCAACGAAACCGGGAGCACTTGGCTCCGGTAATCGGTTGTCTGCGATGAGCGTATGATCAACGCGCACCACAGCGCTCTCACGTGCCCAAAGACCTGCCGCACCGCTGCAGGGATACGGGTCTGCACCCTGAGTTTCGAAACAGTACCGATCCGCACCCAGGTGAATCTGATTTCGGCTGATAGTCACACCATGCAGATCCAGACTGCCTTCGGCGGTGACACCGCCACCGCGGTAGGTGGCCACGTTGTTCAGGATCGAGCTGTTGACCACAATATTGTCGTCGCCGCGTACCAACAGCCCGCCCGCATAGCCCCAGTACCCCCCACGAGCGACGTTACCCACGATTGCAGTGTTTTCGATCAACAGCCGACCACCCCCGGTTTTCAGGATGCCGCCGGCGAAGGCCGTGGAGTTTCCGTCCAGGTGTTGTAGTTCGGTGCCCGCAAGATTGTCGGCAACCCGCGAGTGCCGGATGATGGCGACAGGTTCCGGCAGGCGCTCGGTATCGTGCGCCGGGCCGGGGTTTGGGTGCCACACGGATTGGCTGATAAAAAGCCCCCCCGCGGCGGGAAAATCGTGATCAATTGCAAGGGTCTGGTTCTCCGCCACGGTGCTCTCGGTCATCCTGAACAGGCCGCTGACCACCGCGATACCGCCGCCGCCTCCCCATCCATCCCCCATCGCCTGGTTGGCGGAAACCGTCGTGCGCAGGAGTGTGAGTGTGCCGCTGTGGTTCAACAATCCACCACCGTAGCCCACGGCCACGTTGCCGGAAACCTCGCTGTCCGTGAGCATCACCTGCCCACCGAAGTTGGCGATGGCACCGCCGCCGAAGATCGACGCGTCGTCGTAGGCATTGGCAACACCGCCCACCAGACCAGTCTGCATAACGTTGAGCAACCCACCAGCTTCCACCGTAAACAGGCGTCGTTCTTGTCCGGCACCATCGAGAATCGTGGCGGCAGCCCCGCGCCCCACCAGCGTGACCGGCGTTCGTATCACCGGAAACGCACTCGCACCATGGTCGCTCGAAAACCCAACGCCAACATCCACGCGATAGCGGCCTGGCTGCAGTTCGATGAAGGTCAGGCGTGGCTGGTTCTGTGCTGTGCGCAATGCCTGAATCAGTTGCTCCGTGTTGTGCACGGTTCGCGCTGCCGCAGATGCACACAACGACAGCAGGGCAAGGACGGCGCAGATCCGCGCCACGGCAACAAGGCTACTCGGAACTCCTGACACATCAACCTCCACACACGCCGACAAGAAACGAATGGCGGCTACTCCCAACATTGTCATGCCTGGGTCGGGGCATCGATATACGTGTTTACTGCAGCTTGCGTGACGTACCGCGGACGCCGAGTTCAGCGCCTATCGGGCCTGTTCCGCCGCTCCGACGATCTGATCGACAAGTCCGATGCGAAAGGCTTCACCGGCATCGAGCGTTCGCCCGGTAATCGCCAGCTCCGCCGTCCGCTGGCGGCCGATACGCCGGGGAATGCTCACGCACCCTCCAGCGCCGGGGATCAGGCCCATGGCAACCTCCGGCAAACGGAACGTGCTATCGCTTCGAGCCACCACACGATGGGCAAACGCCGGCAGCTCGATACCGGCGCCAATGCAGGCGCCATGCAGGTAGGTGGTGCACTTGTGCGCGCACAATGCGAGGTACTGGGCGGGCATACGCGCCTGCCGCAGCGCGTGGGCGCGGGCGGTGTCGCGGGTGGTGCCGAACTCCGCGAGATCGCCGCCGGCGCAGAAACAAGGCCCTTCAGCGCGCACTTCAACCACGCGGATCGTTTCGTCCACGGCAGCAAGCTTGAAAGCCTCGGTAAGCCCATCGCGCATGGAAGTGCTCAGCGCGTTGCGCCGGGCCGGGTGAGTAAGGGTGACCTGCAGCGCGTCACCGACCCGTTCCAGACGCACCACATCTTCGGCACTTGCCAGGCTACGCTGTGGCTGACGGGCCAGCCAACGGGCATGCTCCGCGCCGCCCTGAAGCACGCCGTAGGCGAGAGACTCGAGCTGCAGCGCCTGCGGAATATCCAGGGTACAGGCGCTGCGCAGCACTTGCACCAGCACGGCGCTGGCGACGGGGTTGGTCTCGATTGCCGCCGCGATGGAGGCAAGGGAACCTTCGTCTGGCGCCAGCACGTCGAACGCCGCGTGCTCGCCGCCGACACCAATCACCGGCACTGGCTGCTGCCTCACCCAGGATGTCAGGCGCTCCGGCAGCTGATCGCGCGCATCCACCGCCACCCAACAGGGCACGTCACCAACGTCGGCAATGTTGGGCTCGAGCAGCAACGCCGCAAGCTCTTCCCCGCTGACCATCACACCGTTTTTCATGGCCTGAGAATATCACTTCACACGCCGCAACCCCGGCCTGCGGTATGCTCTGCACATGGACCAACCCATCGACCTCGACAGCATAGACACCGTGCTCGCCACGGCACGTTCCGTGCGTCGCAATCTGGATTTCGAACGCGCCATCGAACCTTCCGTGCTGCACGAGTGCATTGATCTGGCAGCCCAGGCGCCAACGGGTGCTGTGAACGGCGAATCCTGGCGCTTCCTGGTGGTCACCGATGCGGAACCCAAAGCCCGCCTGGCAGCGCTCTACGGCAGCATTCTGGAAGAGTTCGCTACCACCCGGGGTGTGGCATTGAAGCCCGCCCACCGGCATCTCGTGGAACGCCTGCCGCACATACCAGCGATGATCTTCGTGTGCATCGACGCGCCGCCGCCGCCGGATGAGGTGGGCACGCAGATTGGCTACTACGGCTCGGTGCTGCCGGCGGCATGGTCGCTCATGCTCGCCCTGCGTGCGCGCCGCATCGGCGCCACCTGGACGAGCCTTCTGGCCTCACAACAGGCAGCGGTGCGCGACATCCTCGGCATGCCGGAGGAGACCACACACCTGGTGATGCTGCCGGTTGGCTACATGAAAGGCGCACGGCTGAAGCGTGCTGATCGATTGCCCGCCGAACAGATCAC
>JAUILW010000451.1 GCA_030432795.1 Gammaproteobacteria bacterium | reverse complement strand
ATAGAAGAAGGAAAAGGATCGTCTTGATCATGACCTTGGCAAGCAGAAACGCACGTGCATTGTATCAGGCACGCGGCGGCTTTTTGCCGCCTCAGTGCTCCAGCAGCAGCGCCCGACCCAATTCCCGCGCTTCGAGCTCCGACTGCAGCCTGCGCGCCTCACTCTCACCTTCGACCGGACCGATACGCACCCGGTACAGCGCATCTTCCGGCGTGCGCACGATATGCGCCGGCGCATCCACAAAGGCCAGCAGTCGCGCCTTGAGCTGATCTGCCGCGGCCAGGGAGGAGAACGCACCGGCCTGCAGCATGTAGGATTTGGTCGGTCCGATGACCTCAACCTTGACCCTGGCCGTACCGGCGTTGTGAAAACCGAGCTTTACCGCCGCGGCGTAGGACAGATCGATAATCCGATTGGGGTGGAAAGGCCCGCGGTCATTGACGCGCACAATGGTCTTCCTGCCATTCTCCAGGTTGGTCACCCGCACATAGGCGGGAATGGGCAGACTGCGGTGCGCTGCCGTCAGCTGGAGCATGTCGAAGGGCTCGCCGGACGATGTGGTGCGGCCGTGGAATTTGCGTCCGTACCACGACGCATTACCCACTTCAGAGTAGCCCTCGGCCGTGGGCATCACGAAGTAGGTACGGCCGTGTACCGTGTAGGACGGTGGATTGCCGCGGCGACTCTTCGGCTCCACCCGCGGTACCGGATCCGGCAGGTGCGCGAGGTTGGCCGGCGCCTGCAGGGGCGGACCGTCGGGGGCCGAGCGGCGCGGGCCACCGGTTGCACAGCCGACGAGCAACGCCGCTATCAACACCAGCAGGAGTCCTTTCACTGTGCGCGTTCCTCATGCAGCGACCGAATCGCCTGGCTGAGCTCGTGCACCGCCAGCGCGTAGAGTCGGCTGTGGTTGTACCGTGTAATCACATAGAAATCGTTCAACCCCAGATGGTACAGCGGTCCATCGAGATCCTCGAAGCGAAACAGTGCCGCCTTTGTGTCATCCGCTAGAGGCTCGCGAGGTTGCAGGCCCCGAGCCTTCAACTCCCCCACGGTGTGCGTAAGCGCAAGATCTGCGTTGGCAAGCGCGTCAAGCTCGGGGGTTACACCATCTACACGCACGATTACCGGCTCACCGCCCCGCCACCCATGCTCGGCAAAGTAGTTGGCGACGCTGCCGATGGCGTCGGTACGATCCGTCCAGATATTGCGCACGCCATCGCCGTTGAAATCCACCGCAAAGCGGCGATAGCTCGACGGAATGAACTGACCATAGCCCATCGCACCGGCGTAGGAACCCACAGGCGTCAGCGGGTCTTTACCTTCCTCCCGGGCAAGCAACAGAAATTGCGTCAGCTCGCGCCGGAAAAAGTCCCAGCGCGGCGGGTAGTCGAAGGCGAGCGTGGTCAGCGCATCGATCACACGGTACCGTCCGACAATGCGACCGTACCGTGTTTCAACGCCGATGATGGCGACGATGTACTCAGGCGGCACGCCATAGCGTGCCTGCGCCCGCTGCAGGGCTTCCAGGTTTTCCTCCCAGAACGCCACACCCTCCTCTATGCGCTCCGGCTGCAGAAATAGGCCGCGGTACTCGTGCCACTGCCAGGTTTTCTCTGCTGGGCGAGCGATGGCATCGAGAATCGCCTGTTTTTTGCTTGCGGCGGCAAAGAGCTTGGTCAGCTCGTCCGCCGCGAAGTCGTGCTCCTCGGCCACCTCTTCGATGTACTGGCGGACCAGCACATGGCTGCTGTAGTCCGCAACTGCCGAGCCCGGCAGCAATACCAACGCCAGGCTGAGCAAAAGCGCGCGGCTGTGTCTCATCTACCACTCCCGATGCTTGTACACGCTCATGACGATGCCGAATCCAGCCAGCAGCGTGAGCGCCGACGTACCGCCATAGCTGATGAGCGGCAATGGCACGCCAACTACTGGCAAAAGCCCCGAAACCATGCCCACGTTGACAAACACATACACGAAAAAGGTGAGGGTGAGCGCCCCAGACAACAGCCGGTCGAACGTGCGTGGCGAGGTTGCCGCCGTGTACAGCCCCCTGCCGACGATCATCACGTACAGCACCAGCAGCGTGCAGATACCAACCAACCCGAGTTCTTCACCGATGACGGCGATGATGAAGTCAGTCTGCGCCTCCGGCAGAAACTCCAGGTGGCTCTGCGTGCCCTGGAACAGCCCTTTGCCGGATACGCCGCCCGAGCCAATGGCGGTGGTGGACTGGATGATGTTCCAGCCAGCACCCAGAGGGTCGCTCTCCGGATCGAACAAAGTCAGTATCCGTTGGCGCTGATAGTCCTGCAGACCCTGCCATAACACCGGGGCGGCCGCCGCCAGCAGCAAACCGGTGATTCCGATGAGCCTCCAGCGCAGTCCGCCAAGCATCATCACCAGGGCACCTGCCGCGGCCACGAGGATACCGGTGCCGAGATCGGGTTGCAGCACGATGAGACCGGCTGGTACGCCGATGATGGCAAGACACACAACCACATCTTTCAACGTCGGTGGCAGCGGCCGATCGGCCAGGTACCAGGCAACCGCCATGGGAACGGCGAGTTTCATCACTTCCGAGGGCTGGAAACGCGGCAGCAGCGGCAGGTCGAGCCAGCGCGTGCTGCCTTTGACGTTGACGCCCATCAGCAACACCGCCACCAGCAGCGCCGTACCTCCGAGATACACCAGCGGTGCCCAACGCAAGTAGATGCGCGGATGCAGGTTGGCCAGCACCAGCATCACGAACACGCCGAGGCCCAGGCGCACGAGCTGTGCACGGAACACCGCCATGTCTGCGCTGATTGCCGAGTAGAGGACGACAAGTCCATAGGCCATCACCACCGCCAGCAGAGCGGTGAGAATGGGGTCCGGAACCAGTCCGCGCGGTTGCGCGCTGCTGGGCAGCGACCCGGCTCGCGGCATCGAGCGAACGAAATCCCGGCTCACAAGACGTCACCCGAAGAAATCTGGCTGACGGCGAGCTTGGGCAACAGGTAGGCGTCCATCACCTGGCGAGCCACCGGTGCTGCCACCGAGCTACCGCCGCCGCCGTTCTCCACCAGAACCGCCAGGGCGATCATTGGTTTGTCCGCCGGAGCGAAGGCAATGAACCACGCGTGCTTGCGGTTGTACTCGTCCAGCTCCTCTTCGTCGTATTCCTCTCCCTGCTTGATCTCCACCACCTGCGCGGTGCCGGACTTTCCTGCCATGCGGTAGGCGATGTCCTGGCCGATGTAGGCCCAGGCGGTACCGTTCTGCCGGTATCCCTTGTTTCCCCGATGCACCACGTCTTCCATGGCGTC
>JAUILW010000450.1 GCA_030432795.1 Gammaproteobacteria bacterium | reverse complement strand
CAGACGACAAGGACATCGTCATCGACGCAAAGATGTCGCTGAACGCTTATGAGCTTGCCATCACCGCCGAGGACGACGCCGACCGAGCGGTGCACATACGTGATCACCTCAGCCATGTAAGCGCCCACGTGCAGCGCCTGTCCGAGCAGGACTACGACCATCTGCCGGGGTTACGCAGCCTCGATTTCGTACTGATGTTCATTCCCATAGAGGCAGCATTCACGCTGGCCATGGAGGGCGACTCTAAGCTTTTCTCACGCGCTTTCGAGCGGCGCATCGTAGTGGTCAGCCCGACCACGCTGATGATGACGCTGCGCATCATTCACAACGTGTGGCGCTACGAGAAGCAGAGCCGCCACGCCCAGGAGATCGCCAGCCGCGCCGGCGCGCTGTACGACAAGCTGCGCATGTTTGTGGAGGACATGGACCGGCTGGGTGTCCAGCTGGATACCGCATCACGCACCTTTGCGTCCGCCTACGGCAGGCTCGCCAGCGGCAAAGGCAACCTGGTCCGACAAGCCGAGCTGTTTCGAGAACTCGGCGCCCGGGTGAAGAAGCGCATACCGAAGGAAGTGGTGGAGCGGGCGATGGATGGCGAGGACAACCACGCGCTCCTCGCGGAGATCGACGACGAGCCGGAAGCTTCGCCGCCACCGTCGTAGCGGGCCACTTTCCCCCACCCTGGCAGCCCGTAGCCGCTATCCGCCCGCTGCGTGAGGCATCGTTCTCGTTTTGCCGCTTGGCCGCATCCGCGACCGCCGCCTATTTCCGCCGTGGATCACAGAACCATCCCCGGTCACGGGCTAGATTACGTTTCCACGAACGGACTAGAAAGGATCAAGCATGCTGGTTTTAACCCGGCGAGCAGGCGAGTCGATCATGATCGACAACGAGATTGAGCTCAAAGTGCTCAAGATTCGTGGCAGCCAGGTGCATCTGGGGATCGATGCTCCGAAAAGCGCCGCTGTGCACCGCAAAGAAGTATGGTTGCGCATTCATGGGGAGCCCAAGCAGGCCGGACGTAGCGTCGGCTAGCTTTGATCTGCCCTGGCGCCGATAAGCTTCTGCTCAGCGCCACGCCCACCCGAGGGGTGCCATCGAGGCACCCGCTTCATCACCGCTGTTTTTGATCCGATGCCAGGTTGTGTTGCGTCGCCAGCAGAAATGCCGGCGTCTCACAGATCGCGTACGGGCGGATCACCGACGCATCCAGATGGTAACGATGCACAGTGAGATCTTCGACGGCCTCACGCCGTAGCTGCTCTGCGGCAGGTTTCAGCGCCACGCTATCCAATGCTTGCCAGATCGGGTTCACCTCCCGCAGCCCGCCAAATCGACAGATGCTGTCCCACCGGCCGCGATGCAGTTCCATGGCTTCGATCTCCAGGACTGGCGCCCAGTGGCTGAGCAGCAACCCGGTACCGTCATCCACCGCCAGCAGCAGCGCTAGCTGCAAGCCATCATCACGCGCAGCCTCGAACATCTCGCGAGCAACGATCCACGGGTGGCTGTCGCGGTAGGCACCGTCCGCGCCACTTTCCAGGAGATTATCGATGGCCTTCCGGGTCACCACGGTAGCCAGGCAATAGGGTGAGACCTTCGCGGTCGGGTTGTCGGCTGTATTCATGATTTCTATTCTACCGGAGGTCGCACGCAGGCCGAGTTCGGCGCCACAAGCTCGAGCATCTCCTCATCCCCCTCATCCCCCTCATCCACCTCAATCCCCCTCAATCCCCCTCAATCCCCCCTCAATCCCCCCTCACACCTGTACATATATCCAGACCCAAATATAATGCCCTTTGCCACCCCACAGCCACAAGCATGCCAAACGTGCAGCTCACACCCGGCGAAGCGCCGCCGCCGGACTACTACCGGTCGAACCTGCTGGAGGTTTGCCGGTATGTGCTGAACACCTACCCACAAGCGCTGCGCGATCAGGACGTACAGTGGCTACGGGCATTGCTGGCGTGTACGCAGCCGGCGCAACGGCTGCTGGCCCGGCTGGTCATGCGCAAGGGGCCGTTGTTCCGCCTCGACAAGCTCTCCTATCGGGAAGTGGGCAATGTGCACGCGGCGGCGGCAGAGCTTGCGCACGCTGGCCTTGCTTTGATGAATCCAGCGGTACCCGCCGATCAGTTGCTTGCGTTGCTGGTCAAAGCAGAAGTCGCCGACATCAGCGGCACCTCTGGCCGCAAACAGGATCTGGTGCTGGCCTTACTGTCGCGCAAGCCGGATGAGCTGATACGCAAGCACGTCGCTGAGCGCTTCGCCTGGTTACGGCTCACCGGCGCTGCCACGCTTGATCGTACGCAGTTGCTGTACTTCGGGCATACCAGCCGCGACCTGTCGGCTTTCGTCATGCGCGACCTCGGGCTCACCCGCTACGAACACTACGAGGTCTTTACGGATCGCGGGCCGTTCAACGACCGTCGTTGTGTGGATGAATACCTGCGGCTGACGGCGCTCCGGGACGTTGTGCACACGCTGGACACCCATCCGCAGCATGCATCTTGGTTACGTTGCGCAGCGCTTCAGGAGCGCCCCGAGTTTGCTGATCACCGCGCCATCGAGCGCAGAAGAAACAAACTCCTGAATACGCTGGGACGGTGGGGTGAACGCGCTGAACAGCCAGCATTTGCGCTCGACTGTTATCGGCACAGCCGCCGCCACCCCGCACGGGAACGGATGGTGCGGATGCTGGCGCGCCACCAGCAACCACAGGCAGCGGAACAGTTGCTTGAAGCCATCCGCAATGCACCGCTCTGTGCTCCGGAGGCGGTGTTCGCGGAGCGATTCGGTAAGCGTAACGGCGGCTTCCAACCGCCGGTGACCGTTGCTGCTCTGCGAGATCCGAACATGCACATGACGCCCGGCGCCATCGAGTCTGAAGCGCTTGCCTACTTCGCCGAAGCAGGCGCGTGGGGCGTGCACCTGGAGAACGCATTGCCGCTGAGCCTGGCCGGGCTTGCCTACTGGGGCGCGCTGTTTGCGCCGGTGCCGGGCGCCTTCTCCAACCCCATGCAGAATGCACCGAATGACCTGTACTGGGAGGATTTCGTTGCCGCCCGGGCAGACATCATCGCAGAGTGCACGCGCGCCCTCGAAGCCAGCCCTGCGCGCCTTGTGGATACCTGGCAAGCGAAACACGGTATCGCTTGCGCGCTCGTCAACTGGCAGCTGCTGAATCGCGAAGTGCTCCAGCAGGTGATCGCCGCGGTGCCCGGTGCAACGCTTGCCAGCTTCGTGCGTGAGACCATTCATGATTTGACAAACGCCCGCACCGGGTTTCCGGATCTGTTCATCGTGCACCAGG
>JAUILW010000449.1 GCA_030432795.1 Gammaproteobacteria bacterium | reverse complement strand
GTGCCACCCACCTCGGGCTCCAGGCGCACCTCGCGCACCCGCGCCCGTGCAGCGGCCCGCTCGATCGTCGCAGCCCCTTGGGGTGTCACCGGGCGGCGTGTGGTCGTCGTGTCACTCTTGCGCACGGAGCTCGATTCGACTTCGTGACGGGCCGAAGCTGCGCTTCGAGGTTTCGGTTCCGGCACCGCGTCACCGAACAGCTCGCCATCTACATCCTCCACCGCCGGCAGGTGACCGGTGGTATCGAGGAGCATGGGCGCAGGCTGCTCGAGATCCAGAGCGACCTGTTCCGGGTCACGTTTGATGCGGGCACCGCCGTTGGGCAGCTCGCCGCGGAAGCGTGACTCTTCGTCATAGTCCTCCGGGATCATGTCGCGCACGATGTTCAATCGCAGCGGCTCGCGACGCGCACGCCAGGCAATCCAGAACCCGTGCACGACGACAGCGGCAATCATGATGCCGCCTCCGATAAGGATGAGCGTCTTTATATCCACAAACAGCTCCTACCGCCCTTTCGCGGGCCCGGCCGGTTCCACCTCAGACGGCGGCAAGCGCCACCGCCTCCCCGACGTCCACGGAAACCAGCCGGGATACCCCTGGCTCGTTCATCGTGACGCCCATGAGATGATCGGCAATCTCCATGGTGAGCTTGTTGTGTGTAATGACAACGAACTGAACATCGGCCGACATCTCCTTAATCAACTCCGCATAGCGAGTGACATTGGCGTCGTCGAGGGGTGCATCCACCTCATCCAGCAAGCACACAGGGCTTGGGTTGAGATGGAAGATGGCAAAGATCAGCGCGATGGCCGTCATTGCCTTCTCACCGCCCGACAGCAAATGCACACTTGTGTTGCGTTTGCCAGGCGGCCGCGCCATGAGCGCAACCCCTGTGTCGAGCAAGTCCTCCCCGGTCAGTTCTAAATGGGCGTGTCCGCCGCCAAATACCTTCGGAAACAGTTCCCCCAGACGTTTGTTGACTGTTTCGAAGGTTTCTTTGAACCTGGTGCGAGTCTCGCGGTCGATCTTTCTGATCGCTTCTTTGAGCGTATTCAACGCTTCTACCAGGTCATCGTTCTGAGCATCTAAATAGGTCTTTCGTTCAGACTCCGTTTTGAACTCATCGATGGCTGCCAGGTTGATCGCACCCAGCCGCTGTATGCGCCGCTCGATGCGTTCCAGGGTCTCCTGCCAGACCGATTCCGTTGCCTCTTCCGGCAATCCGGCGCGTACGTCTTCCAGACTCAGCCCCGTGGCCGTGATGCGCTCGAGCAGATTACTCTCCTCGACGCTCATACCTTGCCGCTTGACGCGCCCATCTTCAAGCAGGTTGCGCACTTCGGCAACCTTTTCTTCCGCCGCGTGCCGCGCATTCTCCTGCGCACGCACCGTGGTGTCTATCTCCTCCAGGCGCGTGCGTACCGCAGCCAGCTCCGTCTCCACACCTTTGCGCTCTTCCAACTGCGCCTCGAGTTTCTGCTTCAGCTCGGGTAGAGGCGTGTTGGATTGCTCGATACCGGAGCGCAAGCTGTTCTGCTGCGCACGCAGATCGTCCATCTGTTTGACCAATCGCTCACGGGCAGTCTCGCCCGCCGAGCGGCGGGAGTTCAGGGCAGCGAGCTCCGAGCTCACAGCATGAAAGCGGTCACGACAGGCGCGCGCAGCGCTACGGGCTTCCTCGAGCTGCTGTTCTGAGCCTTCACGTCGGCCCAGCAGACCCTCACGTTCGCCTTCGAGCTCCTCACGCGTCGTCTCGGCAATCGCCAGTTCCTGTCGAGCCCCTGCCAGGCGCTCGGATTCCTCGGTGATCTGCCGGGCGAGGTCTTCCAGTTCTCTCTGCAAGCGCTCCCGGCGGGATACCGCCTCCTGGAGCTGCACACGGCGCACTCCGTGGTCGGTGCGTCGTTCAGCCAGCGAGCTGTTGAGCTGGTTGACCCGCTCCTGCAGCTGTTCGCGCTCCCGCTCGAGCTGCTGGATGTGCTCGCGACCTGCGCGAACCTGCCCGAGCATCTCCGCGAGCGTGTTCTCCGCCTCTTCGACCCGAAGGTTCAGTGTTTCGATTTCCTGGCCGCGCTGGATGATGCCGGATTCCGCGGTCGCCTCCGGAGCAACGCTCAACCAGTCCGGACCGACCCAAACACCGCCGCGCGTGATGATGCTTTCGTGCGCTGCGAGCTGCTGACGCTTGTCGATAGCCACCGCCACCGACTCCGCTGCGTAAACACCTGCAAGCAGAGAGCCGAGCTCGGCTACGTCACCACGCACCAGCGTCGCCAGACTTGGAAGCTCGCTGGACAACGCGCCTTCCGGCGCCGGCTGAGCGGCTTTTTCGAGCAAGGCCAGATTGCCGGCTTGCGTATCGTTCAGCGCATGGGCGTACGCATCCAGACTGCTCACACGCACGCCGTGCAGGAAAGCGCCCAGCACAATCTCAACCGCCTGCTCCCAACCACCTACCACCGCCAGGGTTTCACCGACCTTGCCGGCACCGGATAGCCCTTGCGCTTCAAGCCAGGTCTCCAGCGACCCGTCGTCGCGCCTAAGCGCTGCTGCCTGCACCGCTTCGAGGCTCGCCAGGTCGTGACGCAGCACCTGCACGTCGCCGCGCGCCTGCTCCACCACCTGCTCGCGCATGGACAGATCTTCGCGGGCCGCGTGCAGATCTCTAAGCACCCGGTCGATGTCTGCTTCGGCAGCGCTCTTGGTATGGTCCAGCGCGTCAATTTCCTCAGCGAGGCTGTCGACATGCTCGCTGGAAAATTGCGGCGCTTCCTGGCTCGCGGCAGCCAGTTCTTCGCTGCGCCGCCGCAACCGCTGCAACAGCTGTTCTAGATGTTCGATGCGCGAAGCCTGTACTTCCGCGTCACGCACGGTCTTCGACAGGCGGATGCTGAAGTCGTCCCACGCCGACTGCCACTCTTTCTGCGCCTGCTCCGCGGTCTGCAGGCGGCTCGTAGCGTCATCGTCGGCAGCGCGCGCCTCTTCCACCGCAGGTGTAACACGAGCAATCTCTTCGCTCACCCTGGCGATGTCCGCTTCGTCCATCTGCAGCTGACGTTCGGTTTCTGCTGAACGCTCCGTGACCCCTTCGAGATCGAGCTCGAGCTGCTGCACGCGTCGGGTGCTGTATTCGATGGATTCTTCGATGCGGGCGATGTCAGCACCGAGCTGGTAGAACTTGGCCTGCACACGATTGAATGCACCGGTCTGGTCCGCGTGTCCGGCGCGCAGGCTTTCGATCTCGGTTTCAATGTGGCGATGTTCGGCATTCGCCTGTTCGAGCGCTACGGTGCGCTCGCGAATCTGCTCGTCCAGTACCCGCA
>JAUILW010000448.1 GCA_030432795.1 Gammaproteobacteria bacterium | reverse complement strand
GTCGCGGAAACTGCGGCGCATGAAGAATGCGCCGCCGCGCCGCAGAATGGAGCCCACCACGGGCAGGTTCAGGTTATCCCCCGCGGCGATGTGCGGAATCATCAGCCCGCGATGGAACAGCAGGTACGACAGCAGCAGGTAGTCCAGGTGGCTGCGGTGGGAAGGCACGTACACCAGCGTGTGGTTCTGCGCGAGCTCGGCCAGGCGTTCGGCGCCATTGAGATCCACACCATCGTAGATGCGGTTCCAGAATCTCGTGAGGAGCGATTCGAGCACGCGCACCGTAGGGTAGGAGAGATCGGAGGCGATGGTACGTGCCTGTTTCTGCGCCTTTCTGGTGAGCTTCGCCTGCAGCCGCGAGTCACCCTTCGCGTTGTTGGCGATGGCGACCTGTACGGCGCGGGCATGCACGATCTGCTGTACCAGCGTGCGGCGATGGGAAAAGTCCGGTCCAAGCGCTGCCAGGCGCTGATTGCGCAGACGTACCCGCAGCAGCCGCGCGGCGCGGCGACCGCGTCGGTTGGCTGGCAGATCGTCGCCGGCGGCTTCTGACACAGGCAACGCGGTACCGAGCGACACGTAGATGTCGCCACGGTTGATGAGAATGTTGAGCAGGCGTTTGAAGCGGCCGGTAACCGACCAGGTTTCGGAGAAGAAGGCGCGCCAGAACGACCATCCGCGGCTCGGTGCTCGCCCCCAGAACACGACCACCGGCACTAGCGTGTCCTGGCTTGTTTCCGCGCCGTCGGCGGTGAGCAGGGTCTCGAGTTCCGCGGGGGCGCTGCGCATGGTCAGGCGGCGCCAGAAGCCGGTGGGCCGGTTGAGCGCCAGATAGCGTTGTTCCCCATCCCGCACCGGGCGGGGCCGGCCGCTGTTCTGGGCCACCAGATCGAGCATCGCCGTGTCGGTGACGGATGGGTTTGCGAACACGTATATCGGATGATCCGGCGCGGGTGCGGAGTCTGCATCTATGACCCTGGGCGTCACCCACTTGGACAACGCCCAGCGTGTTAGGCGAAAGCGGAGGTTCACCGTGCCGGGTTACGGCCCTGGAACAGCTCGTCGATCTCACCCTGCTCGGTGCTGTTGATCTCGACCTCCCAGATGTCGCCGTACTTGCGACGGGTGACTTCCTGGGCATCGTCGCCGGTATTGATCACTGTGGGGCGGAGAAACACCAGCAGGTTGGTTTTCTCGCGGGTTTTGCTGTCGCTGCGGAACAGTCGACCGAGCACCGGAATGTCGCCGAGCAGGGGGACTTTTTTCTGCGTGTCCGTCACGTCGTCCTGGATCAGACCGCCGAGCACGATGGTCTCGTTGTGATTGGCCAGCACGGTGGTTTCGATCTCCCGCTTGGAGGTAACGATGTCGGCGAATGAGCTGCTGCCCACCGTCGCCGTCTCGACCACGCTGGTGATCTCCTGAGCGATTTCCAGCCGTACCGAAGTGCCGTCGTGCACGTGCGGCGTCACGGTGAGCTGCAGGCCCACGTCTTCGCGATTGACCGTGGTAAATGGGTTGTTCGCACCGCTGGTATCGGTGGTGAACGAGCCGGTGCGGAAGGGGACTTCCCGGCCGACGACGATTTTCGCCTCCTGGTTGTCCATGGTCATGATCGACGGTGTGGACAGGAGGTTGGCGTCGGTATTGGTGGCGATGGCGGTGAGCACGGCGCCGAACGAGATGCCGTTGAGATCGACTTTCGCGGCGGCGATGGTGGGTTTGGCGGTGCTGGCGATACTCGAAAGCGCGGAAATCGGGTTGATGTCCGAGGTGTCGTTGATGGTGCCACCGTCCGGCACTAGGCCGGCAAGCAGGCTCTGCAGGGTGCTGCTGAGCGCCGTAGAGGCGAGCGGCAGGGACGAACCACCGCTATCGACGCCGGCGATTTCTACACCCAGCTCGCGCTTGTCCTCCACGCGTACCTCGACGATGGCCGCCTCGATGAGCACTAAAGAGCGCCGTACGTCGAGCTGTGAGACCACGTCCAGGATGTCGTTCATGGTGCCGGGATCAGCGCGCACGACGATGGCGTTGAGCGACTCGTCGGCGTGAATGGTGGCGTCTTCGCCGCCGTCCTCACCGCCGCGCTTGGGTAGCAGGGCGTTGAGTGCATCGGCCGTTTCTTTGGCGTCGGCGTGCTTGAGGCGTATGACCTGGGTAGAGCCGGTGGTGGTGGCGGGCTGGTCCAGCTTGTCCACCAGCTTGAGCACCTCGGCGATGGGGCGCGGTTTGCCCTTGACCACCAGGGAGTTGTTGCGCTCGTTGGCGAGGATCTGCACCCGCTGCGGACCTTTGGCGTTGCGGCCGATCTGGTCCGGCGCCAGCTTCTCGAGCATGCTGACCACCGTACCGACCCAGGCCTCTTTCAGCGGCACCATCTCGATGATCTCTTCATCGCTCACGTCGATCTGCCGGATGATGCGCTGCAGGCGATCAATATTGTCCGCATGGTCGGTGATGATCACCACGTTTGGCTGCTCGATCGGGCCGATGTGGCCGTACTGCGGGATGAGCGGCCGTAGAATCTTCACCAGCTCAGTGGATGCGACGTTCTGCGCTGCGATGACGCGGGTCACCAGCTCCCCGGGGGCGGCCTTGGTGTTGCGCCCTTCAGCGCCGGGGGACTGCTTGCCCACCGCCGTCTGCATGATGCGAATCACGTCGCCGGATTCGGAGGTGGAATAGCCGTAGGAGCGCAGCACTTGCAAGAAAAGTGCGTACACGGCATCTGCGTCCATCGATTCGTTAGAAATGACAGTCACATTGCCTTTGAGTCGCGGATCGATCACGAAGGTACGACCGGTAATCGTCGCGACCTGCTCGACGAATTCCTGTATGTCAGCGCCTTTGACGTTAATGCGCCAGGTCTGCTCTTGCCCTACAGCGACCGGGCTGCTGAGTACGAATGTCAGCAGCGCGATCAGCGACAAGTGGGTGCAGGTTTTCATAAGTGGATACTACTTCAATGAGGTGGTAACAAAGAACCGCCTGGTGCCACGTTGTATTTCGATGCGTGCGGAGCCTTGTTCCAGTACCTGGGTCAGGTAAGCTCGATCCGCGTCGACGTCGCCGACAGGTTGCCCATTCAGGGAGAGAATCACATCGCCCGGCTGGAGACCGGACTGGCTGAGCTGCGGCGACTGGGCGAGGGTGCCGATGCGATAGCCGCCGCCCTCGGCGACTTCTACACCGAGATCATTGAGCAGCGCGTCCGGGTCTGTGTCCAGCTGTTCCTCGAGGTACTCCAGTGCCTCAGCTGGTGCCATGTCGGTCAGTTCGGCGGGATCTTGAGATGGAAGATCGGAGTCGAATTCCCGCGCC
>JAUILW010000017.1 GCA_030432795.1 Gammaproteobacteria bacterium | reverse complement strand
CCTTCAGCGTGTAGGGCGTGATGTTGCCGCCCACACGGCGCGCCTGCCAGGCGGTCAGCCGGCCATCGGCGTCCACGCCCGCGCGGATGCGCACCAGGGATGCCGGCCGGAACACGCCGTGGCGGATGTCGTCCTCGCGGCTCCACAAAAGGTGGATCGGCTTGCCGGTGGCAACGGACAACTCCGTCGCCTCGATGACGTGGGTCAGGGTGGCGCGCCGACCGAAGCCGCCGCCGAGATAGGTTGCGTGCGCGCGAACGTTTTCCACGTCAAGCCCCGCGTAGCGCGCCACCAGGCCTTGCGCCACGGCGATCCCCTGGGTACCGCTCCACACATCCGCCTCGCCATCACGCACATGCACCACAGCGTTCATGGGCTCCATGGGTGAGTGCGACAAGTACGGCGCCCAGTAGTCCTGCTCAAGCATCGTTTCTGCCGAGGCAAAACCAGCCTCGAGATCGCCCTCGGAATGGGCGGTATCGCCCTCATCTTCCAGGGCGCGTGTGTATTCGGCGCGCATGTCAGCGGAGCTGACGGCGGCCAGCGTCGGTAAGTTCCACTCCACATCCAGCGCCTGGGCAGCCTTCTTGGCCTGCCAGTACTTCTCCGCGACTACCGCCACGCCGCTGGCGATCTGCACCACTGCAGTGACACCGGGCATGGCGCGTGCTGCTTCGGCTTCAAAGCGTTTGACCCTGCCTCCGGCCACAGGGCAGCGGACCACTACCGCGTGCTGCATGCCGGGAACATCCACATCGATTCCGAACTGCGCGGTGCCAGTGGACTTCGCCAGCGCATCGAGGCGCGGGAACTCCCGGCCAATGTGCTTGAAGGCACTCGATGGCTTGAGCGCCGCACCGCCGCTGATCTCGAGCCCGGCGGCGGTTTCCACGAAGCGTCCGTAGGGCAGCCGCTCGTTGCCGTGCACGATGTGGCCGTCGTCAGTGTCGAGCGTATCCACCGGCACGCCGAGGTCCTGCGCCGCCGCCTGCAGCAACGCCTGGCGCACATCTGCTCCCACCTGGCGCAGCTGCGTGTAGTGCGCCTTCACCGACGTGCTGCCGCCGGTGCCTTGAGCGCCGAATGCCGGGTTGTTGTAGTCCGGATGGGGGCCGGCGAGCTCGATGAGCAGTCGCTCCGGCGCGATATCGAGATCTTCCGCCACCAGGGTCGCAAGCCCCGTGGTCACGCCCTGTCCCATTTCGTCCCGCGGGCAGTAGAAACGCACCAAATTGTCCGGCGTGATCTGCAGAAAGGCGTTGGGCGCCCAGGCGCCCGCTACGGGCTTCAGCGGCGCAGGTCCAGCACTGCAGCCGCTGAGGGAGAAGCCCACGACCAGGCCACCGCCGACGATGCCGCTTGTCTTGAGGAATCCCCTGCGGGAGAGATTGCTTGCCGTCACGCCGTCACCTCCACCGCCAGTTCCGCCGCGGCGGTGAGAATGGCCTGCTTGATGCGCGGGTAGCAGCCGCAACGGCAGATGTTGCCAGCCATCGCCTGCTCCACCTGCTCATCGCTGGGCGCGGGATTCACATCGAGAAGCGCCGCCGCGCTCATGATCTGACCCGACTGGCAGTAGCCGCACTGGGGAACCCCCTGCTCCGCCCACACTGCCTGCAACGGGTGCGGCGCCTCCGGGGTGCCGAGGCCTTCGATGGTGGTAATGGTCTTGCCGGCTACGGCGGATATCGGCAGCACACAGGTGCGCACCGCCTGGCCGTCCAGATGCATGGTGCAGGCACCACACAAGCCTGCACCGCAGCCGTACTTGGAACCTTTGAGCTTGAACGTATCACGCACTACCCAGAGCAGCGGTGTATCAGGGGCATCGTCCGTTTCGACGATCTGGCCATTGAGTTCGAATCGGATCACGGGACACGCCTCGGTTGCAGGTCAACGGAGGCGCAGTGTCCCGTTACTTTTGGTTACAGTCAACGCAACCGGGGATCTAAGCGATCAGCCCAGCCGGTGCAGCGCGCAGATCTTGTTGCCGGATGGATCACGCAGGTAGGCAAGGTACAACCCCGAGCCTTCGCGCTCGCCTGGTGGGTCCTCGCAGGTCTCACCACCATTGGCAACGCCGGCCGCGTGCCAGGCATCGGCCTCAGCCGGGCTCGCAGCCGCGAATCCAACGGTGGAGCCGTTGCCATGGGTGGCCGGATTGCCATCGATGGGCGGTGTGAGGGCGAAGATGCCGGACGGCGTGAAGTAGAAGCAACGGCCGTTGGGGTCCATCACTCCGGGCTTGTGGCCCAGCGCACCCAGCACCGCGTCGTAGAACGTTTTCGAGGCGGCGACATCGTTGGCGCCGAGCATCACATGGCTGAACATCTGGTGTTTCTCCTGGTAGTGGAAAGCCGCGAGCAAGACTACTCCGGGCCACCGTGCGCCGCTAGCCGATGACGTCCTCGGACAGTTTCTGCATGCCGGCCAGCGGGTCGTCGCCGAGCGCCTGCAGGGGGACGATGAGGCGATGCGCACCCGCCTCCACATAACGCCCTACCGCCTCGGCACCACCTTGAGTGGTCCACATGCAGCTGATCTCGATGTCGTCAAAGTCGCGGTTGCGCGCATCGCACGCCGCACGCAATCGGTCGAGCGCTGGCGGAAGGTCCTCGACGTTCTGTATCGGCGCGAACCAGCCGTCGCCGAAGCGGGCGATGCGCTCGAAAATCTTGCCCTTGTCGCCCCCCATCACCACCGGCAACTGCCGCGGTACGGGGTAGCTCTTGAAGCCTGTCCAATCGAGAAAGTCGCTCTGGTGCTCCACCACCTCACCGCTCCAGATCTTGCGCATGGCTTCGATGTAGTCATCGAAGCGCGCGCCACGGCGCTCGAACGGCACCCCAGCAGCGCGAAACTCCTCGCGCAGCCAACCGATACCGACACCGAGCATGAAACGGCCGCCCGAGATGAAATCCAGGCTCGCGGCTTGCTTGGCCACATACAACGGGTTCGCCTGGGAGAGGATGTTCACACCTGTGCCGAACTTCAGCCGCTGTGTAACCGCCGCCATCGCGGCGATGCCCACCAGCGGGTCGACGAAATTCGTCTCGGGCGGAATACCCATCTTGCCGGTGGGGTTGTAGGGATACTTCGAGTCGTAATCCATCGGCACGATGACGTGCTCGAAGGTCCACACGGATTCGAAGTTGAGTTCTTCTGCGGCGCGCGCGATGTCGAGCATCTGCTGCGCGGAATGCACGCCGACGTTGACGGGGACCAGGGCGAATTTCATGTGGTGCACCTGCACGGCTAGAACGGGCTTGTATTGCACACCATCGCCGTGCACAAAGTAAAACGACACCGGGTATGCTTCGTTCAAAGCGCATTAACAAACGCAGGAGCACACAGCATGGATCTAGGACTGACCGGGGCAAAAGCCGTCATATCCGGCGGCACGCAGGGCATCGGGCTCGCCATCGCCAAACAACTCATGGCCGAAGGTGTTGCGGTGAGCATCGCTGCACGCCGACAGGAAGGCGTGGATGCAGCGCTGAAAGCGCTGTCACCGCTCGGCACCGCCATCGGGCAGGTGTGCGACGTTACAGACTACGACGCCACCGTGGCGTGGATGCAGGATGCCGCGGCAGCGCTCGGCGGCATCGACATCGTCGTGCACAACGCCACCGCCAGCGGCCAGCCCGGCCCCGGACCACAGTCCTGGATCAACAACTTCAACGTCGATGTGCTCGGCATGGTAGGTATGAGCGAAGGCGCCCTGCCCTTTCTCGAACAGTCCGAGCGCGCTGCATTGGTGCAGATCGCTTCCATCACCGGTATCGAGCACCACGACGTGCCCATCAGCCCGAGCTACGGCGCCATGAAAGCCGCCTCGATTCGTCACATGGCGCAGCTCGCCCAGCAATGGGGACCAAAAGGCATACGCGCCAACACCGTCGCGCCCGGGCCGATCTTCATCGAGCATGGGGTGTGGAACGGCATCAAGGACAACGCTCCCGCGTTGTATGAGCGCGACCGCGACTACCACCCCACCAAACGCATGGGTACGGGCGAAGAGGTCGCCCGCGTGGCGACCTTCCTCGCCAGCCCCGCCGCGAGCTGGGTGAACGGCACCACCGTGCGGGTGGACGGGGCGTTTACCAGAGGTGTCAACTTCTGACGGGAACCGGGAAAGCGGCAAGCAGCGTTCTATGCGTAGCTCACCACCTCGTACTCCACGCCGTCACCGTCGAGAAAGTAGAACCGGCGGCCTGGTTCGTAGTCCTGGTGGTTGAACGGCGCAAGGCCAGCCGCGCGAACCCGCGCCTCCACCGCATCGAGGTCGTCCACCAGCACGCCGATGTGGTTGAGGCCCGACTTGATCACCCCCGCATCGGGAGCGCTCTGCGGCTTGCCGTCGTAGGTGTACACCGCAACGTAGGTGTCGTCGGTGCCCACGTGCACCGTGTTGCCGCCCATCTTAGACGGTCCGGACCAGCGCACGTGCCAACCAAAGATGTCGCCAAGCAGCGCTGCGGTTTTCGCTGGATCGCTGACGGTGACGTTCACGTGTTCGAGTTGTGCCATGTCGTTCTCCTGTTTTCGATTGACGGGCACAGCCTAAGACCTCAAGCTTACTTCAGGTCAAGCATTTTCTGAGGTGGTTGTGAAGCAGCAGACGAAAGGCCATGTGCAGCGCACCGACCCGCGCGTCTCCATCGGCCAGATCGCCGAGCGTACCGGCCTGTCGGTGTCGGCCATCCGCTACTATGAAGAAACCGGGCTCGTGACACCGGTGCGCACCGGCGGCGGTCAACGACGCTTTCTGCGCTCGGACATTCGGCGGTTGTCGTTCGTGCTCATCGCCCAGCAGCTGGGCTTTTCCCTGGATGAGATTCGCGAGCGCCTCACCGCCCTACCCGCAGGACGGACACCGACGCAACGGGACTGGGCAAAGATCTCCCGGGACTTTCGCAAAGTGCTCGACGCGCGCATCGACGTGCTCACCCGCACCCGTGACCGACTGGACGGCTGCATCGGTTGCGGCTGTCTGTCGCTCAGCAATTGCGCGCTGTACAACCCCGATGATCGTGCGGCACGGCGCGGCGCCGGCCCGCGCTACCTGCTGGAAGAGCGTATCTGAGGCAGTTCGGCAGGCTCTGGTGCTATTCGCTGCCGTCCCGGGGCGGCAACCCGAACTGCGCCCGCACCTCGTCATCGTGCTCGTTCAGACGCGGCGGCTGGCGGTAGAACCCCGTGGGGCTCTTTGTGAACTTGATCGGGCTGCCGGTAATGGTCACCTCCGGGTTGTCGCCGGGCAGCTGGAATCGGGTGAGCATGCCGCGCGCGGCCAGGTGAGGGTCTTCGAACAGGTCCTTGGCTGTGTTCACCGGCCCGCACGGCACCCTTCCGCCGAGGGCTTCCACCACCTGCTGTTTCGTCAGGGTGCTGGTCCAGGCGGTGATCACCTCGGCAACGAACGCCTCATTGTCCTTACGCACGAAGTTGTTCTTCGTGCGCGGGTCACCCTTCAGCTCCGGCCGACCCATGGCATCACACAGATGCCCCCAGTGCGGCGGCGGCAGCGCAGCGATGGCGACCGCGCCGTCTTTGGTGGGGTAGAAACCAAACGGCATGAGATTGGGGTGGTGCTTGCCCCGCGGCCCCAGGGAGCGCCCCGCAAATCCGTAATTGGTAATCACCGTCTCGCTCAGCGCCACCATGGCATCCACCATGCCCACGTCGACGAACTGCCCTTCGCCGGTGCGGCGCGCGTGGTGCACGGCGCTGACCAGCCCAAGTGCCAATAGCGTACCGGGATAGATATCCCCCACACTCACCCCCGCCGGATAGCCGCCGCCACCCTGCGGCCCGGTGATGTGCGCAAAGCCGCTCATGGCCTGAGCCACCACATCGAAGGCCGGCCACTCGGCGTACGGGCTTTCGCCGGTGCGCGGGTCGCCGAAACCACGAATGGCACCGTAGACGATGGCCGGATTGCGCTCGCGCACCACCTCATAGCCGAGACCGAGACGATCCATGACGCCGACCCGCATGTTTTCGACGATGGCATCCGCGCCTTCGCACAGGCGCAGCAGCGCTGCCTTGTCAGCCGGGTCTTTCAGGTCGAGCACGATGCTGCGCTTGTTGCGGTTGATGCTGGCGAAGTAGCCGCCGTAGTCCACCCCCTGCGCCTCGCCCTTCTTGGCATTGCCGTAGTCCGGTGGAATGGGTGGTATGGATCGCGCACCGTCTCCGCCCGGCGGCTCCACCTTGATTACGTCGGCGCCGAGATCTGCCAGCATCGCAGTACCGAAGGGCCCCGCCAGCGCCATGGTGCAGTCGATGATGGTGATGTCGCTCAGGGGACCTTGCCTTTGCATATCAGGGCCTGCGCTTGAGCAGCACCCGCCGCTCGCCCTCGAACACGATCTCCTCACGCTGGTTCACGCCCCAGTGCTTGAAGGTGACGATGCCCCCGGCGTCTGCATCCGCGGTATCGAGCACCTCGGTGTAGGCGTACACGGTGTCACCATGAAACACCGGCCGCCGGAAACGGATTTTGTCGAGCGACAGTTCCTTGATGGCATTCTCTGCCGTGTCCTGCGTGGCGAGGCCGATGACCATGGAGGCGGTAATGAAGCCGAACACCAGCCGCTGGCCGTAGGGTGTGCCTTCCATCGCATGCGCGTTCCAGTGCCCCTGGGCGCTGTTCATCACGAGCTTGGTGAGAAGCTGATTCTCCACCTCATCGATTGTGGTGCCGCGCGCATGACGGATGCGCTGGCCCACGTGGAAATCTTCAAAGTAATTGTTGGCGCTCGTCAGCCTCATGCGCCACCTCCACGCCGCTTGGCCACGAGGTTGGTGCGCTGATACTGCACCACCACCTCGCCGTGCTGGTTGTGCGCGACCGTGCGCCAGGTGACGATGCCGGTGTTCGGGCGTGATTCCGACTCGCGAGTGTCTACCACCTCGCTGCGGCAGGTGATGGTGTCGCCTGGGTACACCGGCGCGTCGAATTCCACATCGTTGACGCCCAGAAATGGCCCGCCGATCTCCGACAGGTCTTCTACTGACAAGCCGATGACCGTGGCCAGGACAAGCATGGGGTCGACCACAAGATCCGGGTGCCCCTCCTCCTTCGCGTACTCTGCATTCACGTAGAGAGGTGAGTAGCGCAGGGCCAGCGATGAGAAGAGCGTCGCGTCACCCGCGGTTATGGTGCGGCCCCAGTGGTGATCGAACCGCTGGCCCACGGTAAAGTCTTCGAACTGCCGACCACGCCGCCAGGTTTCGAAGGTGGAAAAATCCGGATCGCTCATCTCGCCTCCCAAGCCCCGTCGATTCAGGATATTGGGTGCGGGCCTGGTAGCTGTCAAACACCGTCGCCGGTGCAGCCCAGGCCTTCAGCGGCGACCAGATCCTTCAAGCCACGGCGCGGTGCGGCAGCCTCGCGATGTCCGGCACCCGCTCCTCGCCGAGCTGACGCAGAAGGCTTGCGATGTCGTAGTAGAACACCTCGCCCGACAGCAGGCCCTGGTCGAACCGCACAAACACCGTAAACGGTTGGCGAATCGTGCGCCCTGTGGGCGCGATGCCCAGGTAGTTGCCGATGTGGGTGCCCACCCAGGTTGCCTCGGCCACATAGGTAGATGCCCCAAGCCAGTGTGCTTCCTGCCCATCCGATCGCGTCACCTGCACATCGAAGCTGTCCCACCACTGCCGGTAGTGGTCTGCAGCACCGGCGTGCCCGTGCCAGCACTGACCGGTGGCGTGGTCGCGAAACACGCAATTCGACGTGAGCGTGGCAAGCGTACCCTGCAGATCATGGGCGTTCTCAGCCTGCAGGTGCTTGACGAGCGTTTTCTGAAGATCTGCGGTCATCGGAGCCTCCGCGCCCTGGGGTGAATCTGGCATCGAAAGTGCTGCCGGTTTATTATCAGAGCTCTGACAATATATAAGAGCACTGATAATATGGTCAAGCACACAAGCCGCCGACCGGTGCCTGGGCCCGGCGACGCAAAGCGCGGTGTCGATGGACATCTCGCCTACCTGCTGCGCCAGGGGGCCGCCGCGGTGCGACTGCGTATGGAACGGGAGCTGGCGGACCTGAACGTCACGCCACCGCAGTTTTCCACGATGACCATGATCGCCGCCTATGACGGTATCTCCGGCGCGGATCTCGCCAGGCTCACCCTGCTGACACCGCAGACCGTCAACGTAATCCTGCGCAACCTCGAGCGCGACGGCGCGGTGCACAAGGCGCCTGATCCTGAACACGGACGCATTCTGCGTCTATCACTGACACCCCACGGGCAACGGCTGCTGGCGGCTTGTCGCGCGCGTGTGGACCGCGTGGAAGTTGCCCTTGCCGATACGCTGACACGACGTGAAGAACAGATTGTCCGAAACTGGCTTGCAAAACTCGCCAAACACTGGCTCGGCGAGCCGTGAGTCCATAACCAAGCAAGGCAAGTGTGGAGAGCCGCATAACAGGCCGACTCTCCGCGCGTACCAGCTGACTACCGGTACGCTGCACTCGCGAACATTCTGACACTCACTCAGGCCGCAGCAGCCCCGGCTACGCCCTCTCAGCTCCCGTTCACCTGCGCCCCATACATCCGCAGCCACGCCTTGTTACTCTGCACCGTCACATAACGACCCGACGTGCCCGTCGGCAACGCACACGTGCGCAGCACGCTCGGCGCCGTACTACCGCCGTTCGGCGTCGTGCACGTCAGCGTCACCGCACCCGATGCCTTGCCGCCCGCAACCGTCTCACTCACCGTCACCGACAGCTCGAACACCTGATCATTGCGCGGCGCAACCTGCAACGTATCCAGCAACCGCGTCTGACCCAGATCCAGCGTGAACCACGCCAGCGCCTGATCACCACTCACGTTCCAGAACGCCACCCGACGCCAAAGAAGGGCACGGCGTCGCATGGAAAGCAGTGTTACGAACAACGCAAATGGTGTAAATCGGATCTAAGAAGTCCTTCAAACACAACCGAAGTCCGAACCCTGCCGTATCATGGAGCGCGAGAAATTAACTACTGGATCCCCATGTCGAAGCCGCTAGCCGTAGTCATCGGCGCCACCTCCAAGTGGCAACCCGACGGCCGCAACACCCTCCTCGCCCACGGCCACACCCTCGCCGAAGACGAGTTACCCGTAGGTCTGCGCTGGGGCGTGGGCGGCGCGGTGGCGCAGCGGTTTGCTGCGCAGGGCTATCACGTCGTACTCACCACCCGCACGGCGAGCAACGCCGTCGCACTTGGGCAAGCCATCACCGACGCTGGCGGCAGGGCATCCGTGCAGGAACTGGACCTCGTATCCCCCGACTCCATCCGCACGGCCTTCGCCGCCATTCGCACTGAACACGGGGACCCACAGGTACTGGTGTACAACGCAGGCTACCTCGACGGCCGCGACCTGCCGCCGGAGATGGAGCTTCTAGAGCACGTGCCGCTGGAGGTTTTCGAAACCGCGCAGCACATCTGCAGCCGCGGACCGTTCCTCGTCGCCAAAGAGGTACTGCCGGCCATGCGCGCCCGGGGCAGTGGCTCGTTTTTCATTTCCAACAACGCCGCATCCCTGCGCGGCCGCAAGCGCTACACGGGCCAGTCGCTGTACTACCCGCGCGTGCTCATGCGCACGCTTGCGCAGGTGCTCACGGAGGAATACTCCGAACACGGCATTCACGTGGCGAACATTGTCATCGACGGCATCATCGACTCACCCGGTACGCGCCATCTGCCGTATGTGCAGAAGAAACCGGAGCTGCTCATCGACCCGGAGAAGATCGCCGAGGCGTTCTATTACCTGCATACCCAGCACCCATCCTGCTGGACCCACGAGCTGCAGCTCACGCCGCACGTCAGCAAGCCGAGTTTCTGAGGAGCGTTGCGTGATGAACCTGCACTACCAGTGCCTCGGCGACCCTGAAGCTCCGGCCCTGATGCTGCTGCACGGTTTCATGTCCAGCAATGCCCAGTGGCTCATGAATCACGCGCTCGCCGAGCACTACCGTCTGGTGATGGTGGAGCTGTGGGGGCACGGCGGCTCGCCGCTGCCGGAGGATGAAAACGCCTTCACCGTCGATGCGTACGTTGCCCAGTTCGAGACGATCCGAGAAACGCTCCACATCGATCGGTGGGCGGTGGTCGGCCAGTCCTACGGCGCGGGGCTCGTGATTCGTTACGCCGCACGTCAGCCGGACCGGGTACACGCGGTGGTCGTCACCAACTCCCGTTCCGCCTTCGGCCAGGTGCCTGCCGCCGCGAGGGTTCGGCCGGAGGCAGACCTGCGCGCACCGGAGCTGGAGCTGCGCGCCCTGCCCTATCATCCCATCCACGCTCGGCGATTTCCCGAGCATGTCAAAGCCGCACTGGTGGCCAGCGCCGACGCCATGACGGCGGAGGCGGTGCGACGCAGCGGCCGGCTGGGCGCCCGCCTGAACTGTCTGAATATGCTAGGCGAGGTGCATGCGCCAATGCTGCTCACCAACGGGCAGTACGAGAAATCGTTTCAGGCCGATGCCGCACACCTGCGCAAGGAGCACCCGCACATAGCGGTAGTGGATCTTCCCGCTGGTCACTCTGTGAACATCGAAGCGCACGAGCAGTTCGACGCCGCGGTGCGCAACTTCCTGGCGAAAGGAACCGGTTAGAGCAGGGAGCGAGACCCAGCGCACAATCGCACCAACGATTCCCGGCCGGTGGAGGGCTGCGGCGTACACTCAAGGCAGCTCACGGAACCGGAGCGGCTCGCGTGCCACTGACCGCGCTGAAACGACTGGTGAGCGGCGTGCTGCCGCTCCCCAACACCTGGCAGGAGATCTGCCGCGACCTGCTGCGCCTCAAAGACGACGCCACGGTGCTGCGCTTGGCGGTAGAGCTGCTGGAACGCTACGAAGGCTTCGACGATGCGGAACGGCTCGCCTTCTTCGAGCATCTGCTGCGTGAGTTTCGCGTGGACCACGACGCACTGGCGGCCGCCATCGCCGCCTACCAGGCCGAACCCGGCCCCATGCAGGTGCAAACCCTGAACCTTGCGAGCCAACCAAATCGGCGGCGGCTCTTCGAGCTGCTCAATATGGTGCCAGGGGGGATGGCGATGCTGCTCGACATGCGTGCCACCCTCATCCGCCTGCAGCGGCAGCATCCCGAGCTTGGCGCTGTGTCTTCCGACCTTGCGGAGCTGTTCCGCAACTGGTTCAACCGCGGCATCCTCGACCTCAAACGCATCGACTGGAACACACCCGCGTTCCTGCTGGAGAAACTGATCCGCTACGAAGCGGTGCACGAGATCGGCGGCTGGCCGGACCTCAAGCAGCGCCTCTCCGCCGGCAAACGCTGCTACGCCTTCTTCCATCCGGTAATGCCCGATGAGCCACTGATCTTCGTGCAGGTGGCGCTGGCGGGCGGGCTTGCCTCGAATATCCGCGACATCATCGGCGCAGACGCGCTACCAGCGGATGAAGCCGGTGCAGACACGGCAATCTTCTACTCCATTAGCAACTGCCAGACGGGGCTCGTGGGCATCGCCCTGGGCGATCTGCTCATAAAGCAGGTGGCGAACCTCATCACCGCGGAGGCGCCCCACATCACCCGGTTCGCCACCTTGTCACCCATACCGGGATTTGGCCGGTGGCTGTCCAGCGAGCCGAACCCGGCGCCGGAGCGAATTGATGATGCATCATTGCGCTCCTTGCGCAACGTGTTGGCCCTGCCGGACTGGTGGCAGTCTTCCCAGGCCAAGGACATGCGAGCGACTCTGGAGGGGTTGTGCGCGTACTACCTCACGAGCCAGGGCAGCAACGAGCAGCCATTGGACCCGGTGGCCCGCTTTCACCTTCGCAACGGCGCGCGGTTGGAGCGCATCAACTGGCTCGGCGATACCTCAGAGAAGGGGTTGCTGCAATCCCATGGGATGCTCGTCAACTACGTCTACGACCTCGATCACGTGAGTGCGTACCACGAACGTTTCGTGTACCACCACGAGGTGACCACCAGCACCGCGATACAGCAAAGCCTCAAACGCTTCTGACACCTGACAAGCGCTCAACGCCGCCGTAGTCTTGCGCTCACGGTAACGCGGAGCACGAGCATGGACTATCAGGCTGCAGACATGGCCGGCAAGGTGGCCATCGTCACCGGCGCCGGCGCCCGGGGCGAAGGCATCGGCAACGGCCGAGCGGCGGCGATCCTGCTGGCCCGCGCAGGCGCTCGGGTAGTAGCCGTCGACCGGCAGTTACCGTTGGCCGAGCGCACCGTGGCGATGATCTCCGAGGAAGGTGGCACGGCGCTGGCCGTGCAGGCGGACGTCACCAGCGCAGCCGACTGCGAACGTGTAGTGCATGAAGCCACTGCAGCGTTCGGCGGCGTCGACCTGCTCGACAACAACGTCGGCGTCGGCAGCCGCGGCACGGTGGTAGACGAAGACCCGGACACCTGGGACCGAGTGATGCGCATCAACGTGCGCTCCATGTTCCTGATGGGCAAGTACGCCATTCCAGCGATGACCGCGCGCGGCGGCGGCGCCATCGTCAACGTCTCCTCCATCGCCGCCCTGCGGCCGAGCGGGCTGACCACTTACGCAGCGTCCAAGGGCGCCGTCATTTCCCTCACCCGGGCCATGGCCACAGACCACGCCCGCGCAGGCATTCGCGTGAACTGTGTTGCGCCTGGGCCCGTGTATACGCCTATGGTGGCGGGCGATGGCATGTCGGATGAATTGCGCGCCCTGCGCCGCAGCGCCGCACCACTGGACATTGAGGGCAGCGGCTGGGACATCGGCGAGGCGGTGGTATTTCTGCTGTCTGACCGAGCGCGTTACATCACCGGTCAGACGCTGGCGGTGGATGGTGGTGTGACGCTGACTGCAGGAAGGCGCCGCTGATCATCAACTCAAGCCTGCTGCGGAGTGCGGGGCCTAGCCCGCACCCACCACGGCCCACCACCGAACGACACCAGTATCGCCACGACAAAACAGCACACACCCGCAAAGGCCATCCAGGCGCTCCAGCCCCAGGCTTCCACCACCCGCGGCAGGCCGAGGTTCAGGATCAGCCCGGTCAGCGGTGACAACGTTGCCGTGATGCCGAACGCGCGCGCCACACCGTGTGGGCTGATGGCCTCGGCGGTTTCCGAGTAGAGGGCGCACCAGGCGGGATAGATGAAGCCAGCGAAGAAGCCGGTGGCAGACCACACCACGATCAGCGTCGCCTCACCCGTGCTTGCTGGCAGCATCGCACCGTAGATGAAGCACAGTCCTGTTGTTACGCCGCCGAAGGCGGTAACGGTTTTGCGCACACGCAGCGTGTCCGACAGCCAACCTGACAGAAATACACTCGCGGTGAAGACGATCCAGAACCACGACGTCACCCCGGCCGCCCGGGCCGGCTCGAGCGCGTAGTTCTGCACGAGGAAGGTCGGCACGTAGGCAGAGACCGTCACGTAGGCCAGTGACCAGAAAACGATCACCGTCGACAGAAACCACAGCCGCGGGCTGCGGTACACCTTGCGGCCATCGGCATAGGTGTCCATGGCCGGGGTTGTCGAGACAGTTGTCGAGACAGGAACATCTACGTGTTCCTCAAGCACCTGACCCCGCACCTGTGGGCTGAGGTCGCGGTAGAACACAAAAATCACGGCCGCGGTGGTGGCGGCCAGGGCGGCGGCAATCCAGTACTGCGAGCGCCAGCCCGGCCAGATGGGCAGGGTCTGTGCGGCGACGGCGGTGGAGAGCAGCGCCCCGATCGTGAACGCCAGCGACACCCAGGCATAGACCATGGCGCGGCCCATCTGCGGCGTCAGATCACGGGAGGCCGCATGCACCGCCGGGTTCATGCCGGCCATCAGGAAGGAACCAGCAGCGATCAGCGCCGCCAACGCCCAGAAGCTCTGCGACAGCGCCCCTGCCACGGAGATGACCGCGTAGGCGGCAACCGGCCAGGTCAGCATCGGCCGGCGGCCGAAGCGGTCTCCAGCACGGCTCAACAGCACCGCGCCGATGCTGTACACCAGGCCGAACGCGGCGGCGGCGTAGCCCCACTGCACCAGGGTGATGTCGAAGTCCCGCAGGATGTAGACCAGCACCGGGCCGTTTTTCAGCGCTTCGTACTGCTCCACCGCCCAGCCGAGCACGATCAGCGCGAGCAGCCACCAGCGCAACGCGCCTACGGGGACGTGATCGAGCTGCCTGTGCCGCAGATAGCTCCAGAAAGGCGGGCGACTCACCCCGCCGCCGTCAGGCTGCGGGCCGCTGCTCGCCGACGATGGACACCCGTTCGCCGTAGCGGCTGTGCGGGTAGTAATCCCACACCGCATGGTGCTGAGTGCAGCGGTTGTCCCAGAAGGTAAGCGTGTTCGGTTGCCACTGCACGCGACACACCAGCCGCGGCGTCTGAGCGATGAAGCGAAACAGCCCATCGAGCAACATGCGGCTCTCCCACGGGTGCATGCCCTTGATGTAGGCGGTAAATCCCGAGTTCACGTAGAGGATTTTCTCGCCGCTTTCCGGGTGCCGGGCGATCACAGGGTGTTCGTTCTTGGGGTACTTCGCGCCATCTGGTGGTGCGACGCCGTAGCTGCCCAGATAAGGCAATGCCCCGTCATGCACAGCGGTCAGCTCTTCGAGCAGGCTCTTCATCGTATCGCTCAGGAGCTCGTAGGCCAGCGCCATGTTGGCGAACAGTGTGTCGCCGCCGCCGGATTCCGGCGTCTCGGTGATGTAGAGCATGGAGCCGAGCGGCGGGATCTCGTCGCAGGTCACGTCCGTGTGCCAGCCGTTGCCGGCGGTGTAGGCCGAATCCTTCGTGGTTTTCACCCGCAGGATCTCGGGATCACCACCGTAGCTGTGCTGCATGGGGTGCACATGCAGGCGGCCGAAGCGGCGGCCGAAGGCCTTGTGCTGCTCCCGGTCGATGTGCTGATCGCGGAACACCAGCACCTTCCAATCGAGCCACGCCTTGTAGATCTCGGAAAATGTTTCGTTGGACAGCGGCTGCGACAGATCGACACCGTCGATCTGGGCACCCAGGTGCGGCGTGAGGCTATCCACGCCGATGGTGTGGTATCCGGCTACAGCAACCATTTCCTACCCTCCCTTTGATGCCCTACTGTGCTACGAGCCGCGGCGCAGCTCAAGCACGCGGCGCGCTACGCCGTACACACTGATGGCCAGCCAGGCGCACTCGATGACGAACGACGACAGGTTAAAGCTGTAGAAGAGCGACACCATGATGAGGATGGCGCCGACGCCGTTGAGCACCGAGTACGGCAGCGCGCGAATGTCGAGCCTGCCGGCCTGTATCAGAAAGTAGCAGGCGAGCACGAGAAGCACGCCCACATTGCCTACGGCGTCGTACCAGTAGTAGTTCATGGGGGGGAACCGATGTCGAATATGCGGCGATGTTACATGCACGGTTACACGTGCGTTGCCACTCCTCCCGCATTCTGAGTAGGCTGCGCTTTTCACCCGGACGCACGCATTGGACCTATACACCACCTCCCCCGCCCTCGACAACGCGATCGTCGACCCGGCCAACTGGGCCGACGAGCACGGCATTCACGCCCAGCTCACCTGGCTGCGCCACAACGACCCGGTGCGCTGGCTGGAGCCCGAGGGCTACGAGCCGTTCTGGAACATCACCAAGTACGACGACATCAAGGCCATCGAAGGGCGCAAGCAGCTGTTCATCAACGACCCGCGGCCAACACTCGGCATGAAAGGTATGCAGGAGCTGGTGCAGGCGATGACGGGCCGCAAGCACCTGATCCGCTCCCTGGTGCAAATGGACGACCCGGACCACATGAAGTACCGCACCCTCACCCAGGGCTGGTTCATGGGCACGAACCTGCGCAAGCTGCAGGCACGGGTGGACGCGCTGGCTTCGATGTACGTGGATCGCCTGGGGGAGCTCGGCGGCGAGTGCGACTTCGTCAAAGACGTGGCGGTGTGGTACCCGTTGCGCGTGATCATGGAAATTCTCGGCGTGCCGGAGTCTGATGAAGCGTTCATGCTGAAACTCACGCGCGAGCTCTTCGGACCCGCGGACCCGGACAACGAGCGCTCTTTCGAGGCGGAGGAATTCTTCGAGGTAACGCGGGAGTTCGAAGCCTATTTCTCCGCCATGAGCGCCGACCGCCGCGCCAACCCCACCGACGACGTGGCAAGCCTCATCGCCAACGCCACCATCGACGGCGAGCCGATCCCAGAGCTCGATGCCAACGGTTACTACATCATCATCGCCACCGCCGGCCACGACACCACCAGCGCCTCCACCGCCGGCGGCCTGCTGGCGCTCATCGAGCACCCGGAGGAAATGGCGAAGCTGCGCGCCGATGTGGATGGCGTGCTGCCTACCGCCATCGACGAGATGATCCGCTGGGTGACGCCCGTGCGGCACTTCATGCGCACCGCCACCGGAGACTTTACGCTGCGTGACAAGACGATCCACCAGGGCGAATCGGTGATTCTGTGGTACCCGTCGGCCAACCGCGACGAAGACGTATTCGACGCACCGTTCGAGTTTCGCGCCGACCGCAAGGACGCCAAGCAACTCGCCTTCGGCTTCGGCGCGCACGTGTGTCTGGGCCAGCACCTGGCACGCATGGAGATGAGCGCGCTGTACCGGGCGCTGCTGGCGCGCGTGGACCACATCGAGCTTGCGGGCACACCGGCCTACACCCACTCGAGCTTCGTCGGCGGCCTGAAGTCGCTGCCCATCCGCTATCGCATGAAGTAGCCGCCAGGAATCCGACATGCCCAAGACATTCATCGTGCACGTGCTCAGCGAACCCACCGAGGGTCAGGAAGACGCCTTCAACGACTATTACGAGCACACCCATCTCGATGAGGTGCTGTCCACCGCCGGCTGGACATCTGCGCAACGCTTCAAGCTCGGCGCCGAGCTCGGCACGGAGGGTTGCCCGTTGCCCTACCTCGCCACCTACGAAGCCCAGGCAGAAAGCGCCGAAGAGGTCCTGGAGCAGATGGCCGCCACGCGGCACCTGCGCCAGCAGAGCACGTCGCTGAACAAGCGTACCGCACGGGTGTGGGTGTTCGAGGCCACCGGGCCGCTGCACACCGCTGCCGACCTCCCCAACCACCCGCACTGACAAACCATCCAATCGGAGCGCACACCATGACCATCGCCCTGAAGAAGGACTCCATCGATCTCGGCATCGTCACCACCAACGGCGACGCCATGGTCGCCTTCTACCGCGACCTGCTCGGCTTCACCGAAGAGTCGCAAACGCCATTTCCCATGGGTGGCGTCATGCACCGGCTGCGCTGTGGCACGAGCCTGATCAAGATCGTCGTGCCCACCGACGCACCAGCGCAGAAGCCTGCACCGGGCCCCATCACCCGTGCCACCGGCGTGCGCTACTGGACCATGATCGTCAGCAACCTCGGCGAAATCCTGGCCGCAACCGAAGCGGCCGGCCACAAAACCGTGGTGCCGATCACCGAGGTAAGACCCGGCGTGACCATCGCCATGGTGGAAGACCCGGACGGCAACTGGGTGGAGTTCGTCGACATGGCCGAACCGGCATGAAGATCTACCGCTGTGACGTCTACGGCCCGCCGGACGACCTCAAGCGCGTAGAAGTGGAGGCGCCATCTCCGCGCGCCGACGAGGTGCTGGTGGACGTCGCCGCTGCCGGTGTCGGCTTCGTGGACGGGCTGATGATCCAGGGTAAGTACCAGGTCAAACCGCCCCTGCCCTACTTCCCCGGCAGCGAGTTTGCCGGCACCGTGCGCGCGCTAGGTCGCGACGTGCAGGGACTTTCGGTTGGTGCCCGTGTGCTCGGTACCGCCGCCGGCGCCTATGCCGATCAGGTGGTGTGCAAGGCCGCGGCGCTGCACGAGATACCGCAGGCGCTCGACTTCAGCACCGCTGCCGGGTTCTTTATCAACTACGCAACCGCACTCTACGGCCTGCGCGACTGCGGCCAGCTTGCCGCGGGCGAGACGTTGCTCGTTCTGGGCGCCGCCGGTGGCGTGGGATCTGCCGCGATTGCGGTAGCCAAGGCCATGGGCGCGCGAGTGATCGCAGGAGCCTCAAGTGAGGTAAAACGCACCGCGGCTTTAGGGTTCGGTGCCGATGCGGCGGTGGACTACACGGCGACTGACTGGCGGGACGCGCTGAAAAAAGTCACCGGTGGCCGTCTGGACATGGTGTACGACCCGGTGGGCGGCGCCCGTTCGGAGGCGGCCTTTCGAAGCCTCTCACCCGGTGGCCGCTTTCTGGTGGTGGGTTTTGCCGCCGGCGACATCCCCAGGATCCCCCTCAACCTGCCGCTCTTGAAGCGCGCCAGCATCGTCGGCGTGGACTGGGGCGGCGAGATGCGCGCAAACCCGGCCATCAACCGGGAGCTCATGCGCACCCTGTTCGAGATGATCAACACAGGCCGCCTGCAGCCGGCAGGCGT
>JAUILW010000447.1 GCA_030432795.1 Gammaproteobacteria bacterium | reverse complement strand
CGTAGCCGGCCATGGCCATCATGGAGGAGCCGAGAAAGAGCGTCAGGTAGACCCTGCGCCGCGTCCACATGAAGCGGCCGGCGTCGCGCAGCGACACGTGCGTGCCGGCGTTTGCCATCAAGCCTTTCCGGCTCGGCTCGCGGATGGTTACCAGCAAAAGGCTCAGCAGCACGCCCGGTGCGCCGACGGCGATCATCGTTGCCTGCCAGGGCTTGACCTCACCCAGCAGCGGCAGCGCCAACCGTTCGAACCCGGAGAAATAGTCGAACAATATGCCGCCGACGATGAACGCGATGCCCGCGCCGACCTTCACACCGAGCTTGTATACGGCCATGGCGTAGCCCAGATGCCTGGGCCGGAAGCTGTCGGAGATCAGGGAGTAGGCGGGCGGTGCGAGGCCCGCTTCACCTGCGCCGACGCCCATGCGAGCGATGAACAGCTGCGTGAAGTTCTGTGTCAGACCTCCGGCGGCGGTCGCCAGGCTCCAGAACATCACCGATCCGGAGACGATCCACTTGCGCGCGTATCGATCCGCCAGACGCCCGAGCGGCAAACCGGCTACGGTGTAGAGCAGCGAAAAGGCGATGCCCTGCAGCAGGCTGAACTCGAAGTCGGTGATGCCGAAGTCTTCGCGAATCGGCCCCACGAGCAGGGCCAGAATTGAGCGGTCTATGAAGGAGAAGATGTAAGCGACGAAGAGGAGCGCCAGGCAGTACGACGCCGAAGCCATGCTTGGGTAGACGCCTGGGTAGTCATCTTCGCGCGGCGCCGCCGCGGCCAGCTCGCTCATGTGGTGTGCCTCCCTCCCGTGAGGAGGCTACACCGAATCTAGCGAAGCTGCAGCGCCCGCTGCGCCGCCGCCCGTCCCGCCATCCTGCCAAAGAACGTCGCATCCCCCACGCTGATACCCGAGTTGTAACCGAACCCGCGTCGCGGCACGCCTGCGGCGTTGCGCCCGGCCGCGTAGAGGCCGGTAACGACGCTGCCGTCTATGCGCCGCGCTTCTCCGGTCGGTGCGGTATCCAGTCCGCCGAGGGTGAAGTAGGGCATGAAGCAGCCGCGTCCCGGCGTCACATCCAGCGCAACATAGGGTGGCTCCAGTGGCCGCAGCCAGGCGGCCTGCTTGTGAAACAGTGGATCTTCGCCCTTTGCCGCCCATGTGTTGTACAGGGAGACCGTGTGCGAAAGGGTGCCGGGCGTCATACCGAGTTCGGCTTCCAGTTCTTCGATGCTGTCACCCGTGCCGGCGACGTCGGCAGCGAGAAAGTTCATTTCCTCGTAGCTACCGTAGGCCTCTACATCGGCGATCAGGTACGCCCGTTCGCAGATCTGTTCGAGCAGCATGGAGCCGATGCGTCCGTGGTAGGCGTCTTCGTTGACGAAGCGCTGGCCCTTGTCGGTAACGACAATGCCGTAGGTGAGGCTAGCGGGCGGGTAGTAGGGGATGCTGGCGAACCCTTCGTGCATGTTGATCGCCGCAGCACCGACCGACTGACCCATCTGGATGCCGGCGCCGGTATCGTTGGGGTTGCCGATGGGCATGGAGCAGCGCAGGAGTTTTGGAGCGTACTGCTTGAGCATGGTTTCGTTCATTACGAAGCCGCCGGCGCAGAGGATGACGCCGCCGGTGGCGCGGCAGTGGTACTCCTCACCGTCGATACGCACAGTGATGCCCACCACATCGCCCTGCGCGTTCTCGATGAGGCAGAGCGCCCGCGCATCGCACGTGAGTGTGATCTGCGGACGCTGTGTCATCGCCTGTACCAGTTGCGCCATGAGCACCTCTCCGGCACCCATACCCACCTTCTGCACCACGTGCGCCCGCGGCACGGGCGTGCAGGTGTCTACTTCCGGCCAGGCTTTTTCGTTGCCGCTCCAGATCAGGCAGTCGTCGGTGATGGGCTCCACCAGCCGCTCTTCTAGGTAGGACTCCTTGAAGGGCACGCCTTGCTCGCACAACCAGTCGAAGTGGTCAGCACCCCCTTCCACGTAGGCGCGGATCTTGTCTGCGTCTGCTTGTGCACCATGCTGCATGTGCAGGTACGCGATCATGTTTTCGCTGCTGTCGGTGAATCCGAATGTGCGCTGCATGCGCGTACCGCCGTTGCCGCCGAGGTACACCTCGCCGCCGGAGAGTGCGGTGGAGCCGCCGGGAGCCGAAGCCGCTTCGAACACCCGGACATTGGCGCCGGCGTCCGCCGCTTCAATGGCGGCGCAGGCACCGGCGCCGCCGCAGCCGACGATGGCGACATCGGTGTGCAGGTGCCAGGTGTCGATCTCATGCTCGGTTCTGGCGAGGCAGGGGGTGGATTTCTGCGTCATGGTATTTCTCAAACAAAAACGGGCCTCAAGGAGGCCCGTTGTGGGATCGCTACACGCAAGGCTACTCGAAGGTGTAGCCGACCGTGATGCCGTAGGTACGACCCCGGTTGTAACCGCCGAGGATGAAGTTCGACACGTTGAACGTGTTCTCCAGCACCCGTTCGTCGGTGAGGTTCTTGCCTTCCACCGCCAGCCGCCAGCGCTGGTCCGGCGAGCGGTAGGTGAGGAACGCGTTGACGATGGTACGGTCTTCCGACTGCGCGTTCAGGAAGAACGGGTTCGTCGTATCGATGGGCGAGTCGGTGAACATCTCATCCCGATAGTCCGCATCGGCGCCGAACGTCAGCGTGCCGCCGTTGGCCAGCGGCATTTCGTACTGCACCCGTGCCTGCCAGGTGAGCTCCGGCGCGTAGCCGAGTTCGCGGCTGGAAGACACGTCGCCTGTGGTGTTGGTGCCGGGGATCTGGTCGATGAACTTCTCCACTTCCACATCCAGCCAGCCGACGTTCAGGTTGATGGCCAGTCCGTCGATCGGCGGCAACCACAGGATCTCAAGCTCGGCGCCGCGAGACTCCACCTCACCCACGTTGTTGGTGGTGAGCACCAGCGAACCACCCGTCAGTTCGATTACGTCGAGCTGCTTGTCTTCGTAGTCGTTCTGGAACACTTCGGCGTTGATGCGCAGGCTTCCGTCGAGGAGCGTCGACTTTACGCCGAGGGAGTAGGTAGTGACCGTTTCCGGCTCGTATTCGTTGGCGATGAGCGCGGAGCCGTTGGTGTCGAAACCGCCGGACTTGAAGCCGGTGGAGAAGCCGCCGTAGAACATCAGATCGTCAGTTGCCTGGAAGCGGACGCGCGCGCTGGGGGTGAACTCCGTCCACTCTTCGCTGCCCACTTTGTTCTCCGGGAACATGGTGACCGTTTCGGCGTTGCCAAAGTTGATGATGTTGCCCGCCGGGTCGCGATGCGGCAGGAAGAAGCTGAAGAACGGCAGCAGGGGGAATACCTGCGC
>JAUILW010000446.1 GCA_030432795.1 Gammaproteobacteria bacterium | reverse complement strand
CACCACGTTATCGGCCACGCATTCGTAGATCCAGCCGTTCAGCGGGTGGCGCAGGCAGGTGGTGCCGTTCTGCCCCGGCACCGGCTCCCAGGTCGGTAGCCCTTCGGTCTCCAGCGCCCCGCAGCGGATGGCGCGGGAGTAGCTGCCGAAGGCGTCGTACTTAGTACACAGGTCATGCGCGCCGCCGGTGAGAATCTGCGGGTGCGTCATGAGCACGTGGTAGGACTCCATGAACGCTTCCTGCACCGTCTTCCAGTTGGCGCGAATCACTTTCGCCACGTGGGCTACTTTGTAGCGGCGGTCGTAGGGGAGCATGGCGAAGTTGTCGCCGAGATCTCCCAGGTGTTCTTCCAGCGGTGCACAGTCCGGGTCCGGGTTGATGAAGATGAAGCGACCCCAGCGCGCCAGGCGCACCTCCGGCAGCGATTCCTCTTCGCGCTTGACGCCGGCGAAGTCGTAGGCGCAGGGAATCTGCTTGAGCGAACCGTCCAGGTTCCACGCCCAGCCGTGGAAGGCGCAGCGCAGCTCGTCCAGCGAGCGCGCCCGTTCTTCACGCAGCTTGCGGCCGCGGTGCAGGCAGGCGTTATAGAACGCCTTGTACTCGTCTTCGCCGCTGCGCACGATGATGAACGACATGTCGGTGATGTCGTATGGCACCACGTCGCCCACCGCCGCGAAGTCGTCCTCGTGTGCGGCTACCTGCCAGCTCTTTTTCCACAGCTTCTCTTTTTCCAGCTCGTGGTAGGCGCGATCCGTGTAGCGTGCCACCGGCACCAGCGACGGGCCGGGCGGCAGCGGGCTATTGCGCCGCAGGGTGGGGTTGATGTGCGCGGCGTTGGTGTCTGCATCCAGCATGGCGCTGAACGCATCGTCCATGGTGCGCACGCTGTGGTCGATCGCTTCTGCCATGGTCTCGTCTCCCTAGGTGTGTCTCTGCCCAGATGGTTTATTCGTCGCCGGGCGCATACATGGCGCTCAACGACGCCCGCATGTCGCTCGGATGTTCAGAATTCGTGAAGTCGTTCATCGCCGCCCAGCGCGCCGCCAGCGCATCCACGCTCATGTCGTCGGGCGTCAGGCGCACACCGCGGCTGCGCTCCCAGCGCACCTTCTTGAAGGCGCCGGCGGATGCCTCGAACAGGCTGCCGTTTTCTTCGCACTCCTCACGCACGAGATAGCCGATGAGCGGCGCGATGAAGGCCGGAGAGATGACGCGCTTGAATTCGTCCGGCAGGTGGCCGCTGTTCATCTCCGTGGCGCCATAGGGTGCCACGCAGTTGGCGGCAATGTTCGCCTTGCCGCCCTCCAGGGCGATGCTGCGTGCAAGGCCGTGCATGCCTGCCTTGGCCGCGGCGTAGTTGCCCTGCCCGAAGTTGCCGTATAGGCCAGACGCGGAGGAGATGAATACCAATCGGCCGCCGCCCGCCGCCTCGAAGTGCGGCCACGCCGCCCGCGCCAGGCGAAAGGCGCTGGTCAGGTGCACGTCGAGCACGCTCTGCCACTGCACGTCGTCCATTTTCTTCAGGGTCTTGTCGCGGATAAAGCCGGCGTTGTGCACGATGCCGTCGATGCGCCCCAGGCGCTCCACCACCGACTGCACGAGTTCGGCTGCAGCTTCCACCGGGCCGGCCACATGGGTGGCAGCGCCGCCGCCATCGCGGATGCCTTGCGCCACCTGCTCGCCGAGGTCCGTCGTACCGGTGCTGTTCACCATCACGTGCGCACCATCGGAGGCGATCGCCTCGGCAAAAGCACGGCCAAGCCCGCGACTCGAGCCCGTGATCAGCACCACCCGCTGCGCGGTATCGCTTTGCACCTGATCCGCCATGTCTCCCCCCTGGACCGGATTGAAATTAATGTAACATGCTTCAAAAGGCCAGAACTCAAGGGGGGAAGCATGGGCCAGTACGACGCGCTGTTCGAGCCCATTGTCGTAGGCGGCGTGACCATCCCGAACCGCATCGTGCGATCCGCGCACGGCACCCATCTGGCAGGCGAGGATCTCATTGCCTACCACGTGGCGCGGGCCAGGGGCGGCGTGGGCATGTCCACTATCTCCGCCACCAGCGTGCACGCAAGCGCTCCCGGCGGCATCCCACTCTACTCCGACAACTGCAAGCCGTTTCTCGAAGAGATCAGCAAGCGCGTGCACGCGCACGGCATGAAGCTCTTCCACCAGCTCTATCACCCCGGCGCCGGCTACGGCGCGGCGATGAATGCGGCGGAGCATTGGTCTGCCAGCGAGATCCCCAACCCCATGGCGGGTGTCGTGCCGGTGGCGATGAGCAAAACGCAGATCGACGATCTGGTGCAGGCATTCGCCGACGCCGCCGTGCGGGTGCGCGACAGCGGCCTGGACGGCGTCGATATCCACGCTTCCAGCGGCTACCTGCTGCACGAATTTCTATCGCCGGCGCTCAACAAGCGTACGGACGCTTACGGTGGCTCCGCGGAGAATCGCCTGCGTCTGCTGATGGAAGTGCTGCAGGCGGTGCGCGATGCGGTCGGCTACGACGGCTTCGCCGTGGGCGTGCGCCTGCCCAATGAAGACTATGTGCCGGGCGGACTCACTGCCGAGCAGAACCGGGAAATCGCCCGCGCGGTGGACGCGCATGTGGACTACGTGTCGTTGCACATGGGCGCTTACTGGCGGTTTCACAAACTCATCGCGCCGGCGGAAGACCCGCTGGGTGTGGAGATGCAGGCCAACCAGGTGATTACACCGGTGGTCACCAAGCCGACGATGGTTGTGGGTCGTATCATGACCCTCGATCACGCCAACCACATCGTCACCTCAGGCGAGGGCGACATGGTATCCATGGTGCGGGCGCTCATTGCCGACCCGGAACTCGTCAACAAGGCGCGGCGCGGCGACGAGGCGCGCATCCGCCCCTGCATCGGCTCCAACATGGGCTGCGTGGGGCGCCTGATGAGCGGCCAGGGTCTGAGCTGCGTGGTCAACGTGGCCGCAGCGCTCGAGCGCAAGGTGAGCCAGGAGCCTGAAGACCGCACAGACAAGCCGAAGAAGATCCTGGTGGTGGGCGGCGGTCCTGCGGGCCTCGAGTTCGCGCGCACCGCGGCTCTGCGCGGCCACCATGTCGTGCTGCATGAGGCCATGCAGAAGCTCGGTGGCCAGGTGAACATGGCCGCTGCAGCCCCGCACCGCGCCGACATCGGCGCCATCACCTCCTGGCTCGCCGACGAGCTCGAATACCTGCAGGTCGATGTGCGCCTGAACTCGCTGGTGGATGCCGACACCATCATCGACGCGCAAGCCGACGAGGTGGTGCTCGCCACCGGCACCACGCCGCGCAGCGATGGCTTTCAGCTGGCCACACCCG
>JAUILW010000445.1 GCA_030432795.1 Gammaproteobacteria bacterium | reverse complement strand
AAGGCTACTGCGCCATCGGCAAACAGCGCGAAGACCGACACGACTGGTGGGATGAGCTCGTTGGCCGCAAGGCCCCGCCTTTCCGCCGGATCACCCGCCTGAAATGGGACAACGGCCAGCCCCTGTCTCCGCCTGAAAACGAAACCGAAACGTTGCTCGTGGAGCACTCCCGCCGGGTGCCGATCACCTACCTCGGCGTCTTCGATACGGTAGGCGCACTGGGGCTGGACGCTCTGGCCATTCCCGGCCTGCGTAGCCGCATGGCGCAGCACCACAACGCCTACCCGACCAAGCTGGTTGAGAAGTGCCGGCATGCGCTCGCACTGGATGAGAACCGCTCCAGCTTCAAGCTCACGCCGTTCCTGGAATTCGTGCCCAACCACAAGCGCGACGCCACGCCTGAATACGACGGTTGCATCGAGCAACGCTGGTTCGTGGGGGCGCATGCCAACATCGGTGGCGGTTACGGTGACAACACCCTGACGATCCGACCGCTGCACTGGATGGCCGAAGGTGCCAACCAGCAGGGCCTGCATATGCACCCCTTACGGCCATCCGCGGTGACTCCACGCGCCAGCCAGCGACGCGACAGCTACAGCGAATTTGCCGCGCCAATCTGGTCGGGTGTGGTACGTGCGAAACGGCACTACCGCCCCATCGATCGCCCCATCGATGCGAGAGCGCACTACGCCCTGCGCACGATCAACGAACAGGTGGACGAATCCGTCGCCGAACTCGCGGCGGCAGACCCCAGCTACGCGCCACCGCAGCTGATGACCTATGCGCAACGCAGCAACAACGAAAGTTTGAAAACCGCGCTGGCGGATCGCAAAGCGGATCACGAATGGTCCGGGCGCACGCTGCCGCTGCGCGCGGGACTGCTGACCTGGAGCTGTCTCGCCGTACTCGGCACCGCATCCTTCGCGCAGCTGTTCTCCTACCACTTCCCCGTGTGGGGCATTGTGGTGACATCTTTGATCGCGAGTGCCTTTCTGGTCATCGACCGCATCGAGTGCTTCACCAATCTGCAGATGCGGAATCACCCGCAATCTATTGGCTACGAGGTCGGCGCCTCTGTTACACAGGCATTTCGTCTCATCATCGTGCTGCTGATGGCCACCGGCGCGCTCACCCTCATCGGCGCTGCCGTGAAAGCCGGTTGGACGGCAAAGGAGTGGACCGACGGCATCTGGTGGGTCTTGGAAGCATTTGCGCAGTGGGGTCACCTGCCGATCATCGCTGGCGTCACCATGACGCTGCTCGATGTACCGGAACGACGCGTGCGCATCAGGAGGACCCTGGGCGCTGCTTTTCTCTCGCTTTTCGGCACCCTGGCTGTAGCAACGGCAATCGTGCTCGCCGTCATGCTCTTCAAGCATCTTCTACAGTGGGAGCACGTCAACACCATGCAGGCGCTGATCTCCCCAGCGAGCGAGGAGAGTGCGGGTCGGCTGTTGTTACTGCAGATCATGCTGGCGGCGTTCTACGTCGCCTGGCACGGCAGCAACAGTCCGCTGGGCAAACACGGCGCCCGCCTGGGTACCATGACCGGCCTTCAGCTGGCGTTGACGCCAGGCCGGGTGGAGAAAAAACTCGACAGCTGGGCGCAACTACTCAAGCGGGAGTGGGCGGACGACCCTCAAGCCGAGGCGATTGCCTACCGGAATCGCGTGCTGCGTAACGCGCTGTGGCGCGATATCGTCGCGTTCATCCCCGTATACGCACCCATCATGGCACTGACCATGTGGCTCGGTATGGAGTACGAAACGCCAAGATGGTGGGCGGATGTGGCAGCATTGAGCTGGCAGGGTGTGCCACTGTGGATCGGCCTGCCTCTAGCAACCGCCCTGCTCGACCTGATCGAGGATGCAATCACGTTCCGGTACCTGCGCGGTCGCCCTTCTGCGCCGCTCGCGCTATTCGGTGCGCTGGTGACTGTTCTGAAGCTGGCAGCATTCGCCGCCGCCGCGGCCGTCTGCATCATGGTCTACGTCAATCTCACAGAACACGTCGTTTCGGCAAACCTCGGAGACTGGCGCTGGGTATTGGCAAGCCTGAGCACGATTGTCATCGCGCTGTTCGCTGCAACACGCATCGCCATCGTGTTGAGTGGCCTGTTGCGCACATGGCGCAGGCGCGGAGAGGATCAGTCCGAAGTAGTACTGGCAAACGCCTGACTAGTGACCCGTCGGGTCACTACTGACCCGTCAGGTTCGGCTGGCGTCGCTCGCACTCCGCCAGCAGGTAGTCGCTCAGCCGTTGAGCAAACCGCACCGGCAGAAAAGGAATACGCTCGGTGCGGGAGGCGTAGTGCAGCTCAACCGAGGCGACCAGCCCAGCCCTCTCCGTGAACGGAGATTGACGTAACGAGATCGCCTGCATGCCCTTGGTGGGCAACACCACATACGTGCAACCAATCAGGCCACGTCTGACGATGACGAAGCCGCCCTGCACCGCAATACCCCAGCGTCGAAAGCGCGCGAAAGCCAGCAGCAGATGACCCACCAGCACAGGCGCGATCACCCATTGCAAAGCTTCGGCTAGTGCTGCGTAATGCAGAAAACAGAACACCACCAGGTACGCAACAACGAGCGCAATCGCCAGGCGAACAAAGTAGCGCACTGAAACCGAGGTGTAACGCAAGGCGTACACGTCAGGCAGCTCGGGCTGCACCCGCCGACCGAGTTGAACCGCTGAGGACGGCGCCAGCGCCGGCACGATGATCGGCCCGCGCTCGCCGCCATTCGCATCACTCCGGGCCGCATGCACAATCTGCTCGAGATGCACGTTGACCCGTGCAACCAGGCGCGCCAACGCATTCTGCCGAAACACTACCGCCTGCACGCGTGCCTTCTGCATGCGCAGGGCACGACGGGTGAGCAGCCCGTAACGCACCTGTATATCTTCACCGGCCACGCGCAGCCGGTAGTCCCAGTAGACGATGACAGCGCCCGCCGCACTGAGCACCACGATGCTCAAGACCAGCACGGCAACTGCGACAGCAGCCGCGGTGAGTGGCAGGCCCATCAGCGATTCCCACCGGCCCCACCACTCGGCGGTGAGCGCTTCAAAGCCTTCGCCGGAACGCTCGGCGAGCTGGCCTGCAACACCGGCAAAAGCCCCGGCAAGCACCCACACACGATTACTCGTCGCGCCATAGATGGCCAGATCAGCCGCTTCGCGCCTGATTTCTTCGCCGACCTCAACTGCGTCTTCGTGCACCGTGTGTTTCGATTCCGCCATCATCCAGCGTTGCAGCTCCTGTGCCTGCTCAGCATCGAGCGCCGCCAGGCACACCTCATCGGTACTCGAGCCGGCGCTGTCGATGTGCAGGCTCACGAGCCC
>JAUILW010000444.1 GCA_030432795.1 Gammaproteobacteria bacterium | reverse complement strand
TATTCTGAAAACATCAATAAAAACAGTTGGTTATCGTGTTCTGGCAACCTGGCACGGTTCCTGTATTAACCAGTGTGCACGTCCAATCAACAAGGTATGCACGACATGGGAATCTTTTCGCGCATGAGCGACATCATCAATTCCAACATCAACGCCATTCTCGACAAGGCGGAAGATCCGGAGAAGATGGTGCGCCTGATCATTCAGGAAATGGAAGAAACGCTGGTGGAAGTCCGTAGCACCTCCGCCCGCGCCATCGCCGACAGGAAGGAACTGGAGCGCCGTCGTGAGGTGCTTGGCGCCGAAGCGGCGGAGTGGGAACGCAAAGCCGAGGTGGCGGTGACCAAGGGTCGCGATGACCTCGCCAAAGGGGCGTTGTCTGAGCGCAACAAGGCGCAGGAGGCGGCCGCCGCCATCGACAAGGAACTCGAGATGCTCGGCGGAACACTCGCCAAGCTCAATGAGGACATTGCCGCGCTGCAGGCGAAGATCAAAGATGCCAAAGCGCGCCAGAACGCCATCATCATGCGCGGCCAGGCAGCGCAAACCCGTCTCGGGGTGCGCCGGCAACTGGCCGACCACAACATCGACGACGCCATGCAGCGCTTCGAGCTGTACGAGCGCAAGATGGATGATCTGGAAGGGCAGATCGAGTCCTACGACATGGGCCAGCGGACGCTGTCGGATGAAATCGCCGAGCTCGAGGTGGACGACACCATGGAAGACGAGCTTGCGGCCCTCAAGCGGCGCATGCAGGGTGGCGAGGAACGGGGCGAGCGCGCCCACTAAGGCGCAAAGACAACCCGAGAAACCAACGGACAATAAGGAGCACAACGTATGGAGGGCTGGGTAGTTGCCATCTTCGTACCAACAGTTCTCTTCTTCCTGATCGTGGCGCCGACGTGGATCTTCATGCACTACCGCAGTAAGCAGAAGCTTGCGAGTGCCATGTCGGACCAGGAGCGGGCTGACCTCGAGGAGTTGATGGTGCAGGCCGAACGCATGGTCGAACGCATCAGCACCCTGGAGGCGATACTGGACGCCGAAACGCCTGACTGGCGCAGACGGTTGGATCACGCATAAGGAGCGATCGTGGCAGAAGACAATTCGAACCGTCGCAACGGGCCGGATCGTGCCGGCTCGCAGCGTGAACTGAGAGATGCACTGGAACGTCTGGAGCACGCGGTAGAGGATCTTGCCGTCACTGCGAAAGACGAATGGGCTGACTGGGCGGATCGCGCTACCGCCTTCATCGACGATACTTCGGCGCGCCTGGAGCGTGAGGTATCGAGCCGACGCGACCGGGCGAAGCGCAAGGCGAAGGAGCATCCTGTAGTTGCATCGGACCCATCGCCGCGATCAGCGGGTCTTGCGCGGGACAGCGCTAACGGCAAGATCGCCGGCGTTTGTGCGGGACTTGCCCGCTACTGGGATATGGAGACCTGGATGGTGCGTTGTATCGCCATCACGGGCCTGCTGTTCATTCCCGGTGTCGTGTTTCCCGCCTATTTCGTCGCCTGGATAGTGCTCAGCGATAGCCGTGACGGGGTCAGCCGGCGCGGCCGGCGCCGGGGCCGGCACCGCCGTGAGCCGGATGCTGTGGCTGACAACGCCGCGTTCGAGCCGCCGCCGCCGAGGGAACCTCTGCCGCCTCGAATGCAGTTTCGCAACGTGCAGTCCGTGCTGTCGCAGGCAGAACTCCGATTGCGGCGCATGGAGACCCACGTTACTTCCGGTCAGTACGAGCTGCAGAAAGAGCTGCATGCGCTCGACCAGGAGCCCAACATCAAGCCGGCGACTTGATCGTGGCTACCTTGCAAGCGTTGTTGTGTTTGTTGCTCGTTCCAGCGATGCCGGCATTTGCGCAAGACACGCAGCCGTTCGAGCGTATCGACCTGCGTGGCAACCTGGATGTCACCATCGAACGCGGTAACCCGCCGGAAGTGCAGGTGCTCAGCCCTTCGCACATGTCTACGGAGCCGCATTTTGAGATAAGCGACGGCGTGTTGTATATCGCCGCACCGTACGCGGAGCGCACCATAGTCATCGTGCGTATGCCATCGCTGGTCGAAGTGGTCGCTGAGGGCGAGACGTCGGTGCGCGCCCGGGATCTGCGCGGTACCCGCCTGGTGCTCGACAGCAGCGGTACCGGTGCCTTCGAACTCGCAGAACTTGACGTGGAGGAGCTGACGTTAACCGGTTCTGGTGCTGCGCTGTTCCGCGTGAGCGGCAATGCAGAGCGCCAGGTGATCGACCTGGACGGCGCCGGTCAGGTGGAGGCGCATCAGCTCACCACCCGCTCCAGCGAGGTGCGCGTGCGTGGGATTGGCGACGTCGTACTACAAGCTGCCGAGCATCTGGCGGTGGACGTGGCAGGCACAGCCAAGGTCACCTACACCGGCTCACCGGTCGTCGCCCGTCAGGTGCGCGGTGTGGGTATCGTGCAGGCCATCAGGTAGAGTGAGTCATGGACCGTCGCGCGCGCTCGCGCCGGTGAGAGTACAGGAGAACAAGCATGGATTTGTGGACGATGATCGTGCTGGTCGTGTTGATCGGCACTGGTGCCGGGGTGATCAGCGACTACCTGAAGACGCAACGCGTCAAGGTCAGCAAGCTGGCGGACGTGGATGACGGTCACCTGCAGGCCGAGCTCCAGGCGCTGCGCGACCGCGTGGCGGTGCTCGAAAAGATCGTCACCGACGAGCGTTACGAGCTGTCTCGGGAACTCAACGCGTTAGAGCGGACCGGCTGACACGGTCCGGTCGATCCGTGAACAGGCCATGCACGCCGAGACGCACCAGCGCCTGGGCGCGCCGCACAGAGTTCACGGTGTAGGCGCTGATCTTCAACCCCTCGTTCGTCAGCAGGCGCATGCGGGCAGCGGTGAGCAGCTTCTCGTTGATGTTGATCCAATCGGTTGCAAAAGCCCGCGTTACCGAAACACAGTCTTTCCGCCAGCGGTGAAACAACGGCGCGACGATCGTCTGTTGGTCGCTTGCAGTTTGAAATGCACGCAGTTCCTCATGATCGAACGACGAGACCATCACCTGCCCCTGCGGCATTCCAGCCGCGTGGTCGCGCAGCCAGGCAGCTACCGGCACCGCTGTGCCAGGGCCTTTCAGCTCGATATTGAGTCCGACGTCGGCCGGCAGCAGCTGCCACACCTCATCGAGCGTCGGGATGCCGGCGCCATTCCCGGCATCCAGCGTTCGAAGCGCGGCAAAGCTGTGGGCCGAGACCGGGCCTTTGCCGTTGGTGGTGCGATCCAGGTCATCGTCGTGAATCACCACGAGCCGCCCATCCACGGTGTATACGTCGAGCTCTACCGCATCCACCCCCAGGTGGCAGGCGG
>JAUILW010000443.1 GCA_030432795.1 Gammaproteobacteria bacterium | reverse complement strand
CGGGCGGTGCTCGGCGTGGTCGGGGTGCCGGTCCAAGGCGTGGTGTTCACCGGCGACATCCGCTCCGGTGAGGCTCTCAGGTACGCCGATGGCGCATGCGCGCCGATTCGTGGGAAGACGCGGGAACGCGGCGCGCCTCTCATAGTAGTTGCCAGCCGCAGCCACGGCGGCGAAAGGCTCGAAACCTACCTTGGCGACCTCGGCGAACGGTTTGGCGAGGTGCAACGCACCCCTGTAGGCAGCTCATTGAAGCTGTGCATCCTGGCAGAAGGTCGCGCCGATATTTACCCACGACTGGGTCCTACCTCGGAGTGGGACATCGCCGCAGCGCATGCAGTGCTGGCAGCGGCCGGCGGCGATTTGTGGGCCGTGGGTGCGCGGGATCTGCCATACAACAGCAAAGAGTCCGTACTGAATCCGGAGTTCATCGCGGTATCTGACGCATCGTACCCATGGCACGACGAGCTGCCGCAAGTTCCTTGAGCTCAAGGGCTAAGCGGGTTCTGCGATAGAGAAGTGTCGGGGAAGGTTGGCCTCAACTAGCCGGGCTGTAAATCGTGCGTTCGCCCTGCCGAGGAGAAATACACTGTATGTTTATACAGACCCGGCTAGTGAGGCCACTTAGAATACAGAAAAACCGGCCAAAAAAAAGTGCCTGCATGTAAGCAGGGAGGCCGCGTTGAAAAATCTCCTGTAGCGTCAACGGCTTAGGCTGGCGCAATCCATAATTTTTTCATTTTTTGCATAACGGCGCCCTTGGTGCGCTTACATCCTTCAGACATTTTCGACGGAAAATCGACTTTCATTCAGCGCCTTCAGCGCGGATAAATAGCACTTCACAGTTGCTGTGTGCGGTACGTCTCATTTGAGGCCGCCGGCACCGAGCAGCTGCACCAAGTGTCCGCATGAGGGAGTTGTACATGAACGGACGGAACGGCGTCGGCGGCGACACGGTCGCCAAAGCAGTGGCGTACTTCAGCCCCTATATCTTCTGGGCGATTGTCTCGGCGCTCTGCGCCGGTATCTGGTTTCTTGCTGCCTGAGGGCTGACGTTACTCCGCCTTTGGGGCAAGCTCGTCCCCTGATTCTCAGATACGGGCGGGCAGGACTTGCAGATCGTGATCTACGGCGCCGGTGGTGTTGGGGGCACCATCGGCGCGCGTCTTTTTCTCGCTGGCGCCGATGTTTCGCTCATAGCGCGAGGGGCACATGGCCGGGAGATTCGCGAGCACGGGTTGCGTTTCGTGGCGCCCGACGGCGACAGGCGCCTGCACATCCCGTCCGTTGAGCATCCGTCTCAGCGCACCTGGCGAGGCGACGAGGTCGTCATCCTGTCGGTCAAGTCTCAGCAGACGGAGGCTGCTCTGGCGGATCTTGCGCAGGTCGCGCCTGAGGTAACCGTAGTCTGTGCCCAGAATGGCGTGGCGAACGAGCGTGTGGCGGCGGCGCGCTTCAGCAAGGTGCTGACGATGGTGGTCTGGCTGCCCGGCGTGCACCTCGAGCCTGGTGTCGTGGTGACTCACGCTGAAGGTCGCGGCGGTGTGCTCGATTGCGGCCTTTATCCCGGCGGGTACAGCGAGCAGGCTGTTGCGCTTGCAGATCTGTTGGAGCAAGCCGGTTTCAGTTGCCGTGCCGATGAGCAGGCGCTGCGCTGGAAGTACGCGAAGTTATTGTCGAACCTCGGTAACGGCGTGGATGCCCTGTGCGGCCCGGAGCCGGCGCGGGAACTCATGCGAGCGATGCGCCGTGAAGCGTTGGCCTGCTACGAAGCTGCGGGCGTGCCCTGCGCAACCCGGGAGGAAGTGCAGGCGCGGCACCGGGACACCTATCGCATGGTCGACATACCCGGTTTTCCGCGAGGTGGAGGTTCCACCTGGCAGAGCCTGTCCCGAGCAACAGGCAATGTGGAAACCGACTACCTCAATGGTGAGATCGTCGCCCTCGGGCGCAGTCACGGCGTGGCGACGCCGGTGAATGCCGCCATGCAGTCGGCTGTCGCGAACGCACTTGCGGCGGGTGACGCGCCGGGTTCGTGGTCGCTGGAGAAACTCGACGCCTTCGTCACAGCGCACGGTGACCTTGGATAGCGTTCGGCTCTACCTGGTCGCACGCATCTGGTGGGGTGTGGCCTGGTCGCTCACCACGACCATGAGCCTCGTCTACATGGTCGTGGACGCCGGCCTCGATCCGCTGCAGATGGTGTTGGTAGGCACCGCGCTCGAACTCGCCGTATTCCTGTTCGAGATTCCCACCGGTGTGGTGGCGGACCTTGTCAGCCGACGCCTGTCCGTGATCATCGGCCACGCTGGTGTCGGGATCGGACTTCTGATCGTGGCGCTGATTCCGGATTTCTGGGCCATTCTGCTCGCCAATGTGTTCTGGGGCGTGGCGTATACCTTCATCAGCGGCGCCTACCCTGCGTGGCTGTCTTCGGAAGTAGGCAAGGTCCGTGCTGGTGAAGCGTTTCTGCGTGGCTCCCAACTCGGGCACGTGGGCGCTTTTGTCGGCATCGTGGCGGCCGTGGGATTGGCGCATCACTCTTTGTGGCTGCCCATCGCGGCGGGCAGCGTGGGCGTGATTGCGCTCGCGGTATTCATGGCAGTCTTCATGCGCGAAGACCACTTCAAGCCGGCAGCGGCAGAGCAAAGACAGGATTGGGCGCGATTCAAGCTCACGCTGTCCAGTGGCGTGGCCGAGATTCGCTCGCGGCCGGTGCTGCTGCTGGTGCTCGCGGTCACTGCGGTATTCGGTGCCTACAGCGAAGGCCTGGATCGGCTGTTCACACCGTTGTTACTGCAGAACTTCGAGCTGCCGCCGCTCGGCCCGCTGGATGGCGTTGCGTGGTGGGGCATCATCGCGGCGGTATCTCAGGTGCTGGGTATCGTCGCAGTGACCGCTGCGCGCCGCCGCGTAAAACTCGTTGATGTTGCATTGCTTACCCGGGTGATGACAGGGGCACTTGTGGCAATGTGTGTGCTGACCATCGCCTTGTCTTTTGCGGGCTCGCTGGCGTTGCTACTGGTTTGTTTCTGGCTGTCGCAGGCAGCGCGTTCCGTCTATGGCCCGCTGATGACCGCCTGGCTCAATCACCTGCTGCCTGAACAGGGCAAGGCGACGCTCTTTTCCATATACGGCCAAGCGGATGCGCTCGGGCAGACCGCTGGTGGCCCGGTGATAGGGGCCATCGCCCGATACGTCTCGATTGCCGTAGGGCTGAGCGCCGCCTCGCTGGTGCTGTTGCCCGGCGGTTGGCTGCTCAGCCGTGCGCGAAGGGTTCTTGAGCGGGAGACGTCAACTCAGTAACGCGATGTGCTCGGCGACCTCTTCCAGGCGCCGGTCGATGGCTTCCGGCTTCTGCGAGCC
>JAUILW010000442.1 GCA_030432795.1 Gammaproteobacteria bacterium | reverse complement strand
AGATCCGCATGCACGGTGTTCAGCGCCAACAGCCAACTATCGCGGCAGGAGTGCATGGTTTTCTTCTCGAGCGCGTACCTGACGGTGTTGCTCTCCGCCGCGCAGGCACCTCCCAGCGTATCGTGGCGGCCGCAGGTATCTGCAACGATCTCAAGCATGCCGCGCCCATCATCCGACAGCAGCGTGGATCCAGTGGTCAGATAAACCGCGCCCTGATGGCGGATGGTATCGAACGCGCTGTATCGCTCTGTAGGCTGGTCAGCATTGAAGAACAACGTATCGACCGCCTGATTACCCTCCAGGTCGGTGATTCGCAACACCTGCCCGGCGCCCAGACGGCCCAGCCAGAATCCGCCAGCGCCAATATCGCATCGTTGTGACGCACACTCCAAAGCTCGATGACTTTCTTTGAGCACCTACGCCCCCAGGTAGTAAATTTCGTTGTTCTGAAAGCCGCGCCCGTTCTCTGCGCGCGATTGCCTGCACGCGTCGTCTTCGGCGGCAGGTGGCAACGTGAAAACGCGATAGCCAATGTCACAGCGCGGGTACTGAGCCGCGCCGTTCAATGGGTGCGGACAGGTGTGCAGCACCACGAGTGTGTCCATCTCAAACCGAAGAACCACGCGAGAACCGGGCTCGCGCCGTGAATCCAGGCGAAGTGATCCCGCTTCGTCAACGAGCACGCGGCTGAACCAGTTCATATTGCCGGTCAGGTCCCGCTTCCCCATGCCGTACTTGCCGAGCTCGATCAGAAAGGATTCACGGCCATTGCGCAGATAGTCGTTACGCTCGGCCTGATAGCTGGAAGCACCCCACTTGGCTTCGACGATGTCGGCGTTACAGGTGCCACAGGCGGCATCGTGCCAACCAAAGTCATCCTCGACTACGGAACAGAAAATGCGGCCCATGTCGGAATAGAGACAGTGGCCACGGGTGATCCTGAACGTATGCTGGCACTTCAGAGTGTCCGGAAGGTTGAGACGTTCGAGCAGATTTTCGGGGTTGTAGAAAATCATGCCTACGTTCCCACCGCCATGTACGTCCGTCAGCTCGAGTGCCACCCCGCGACGCACTCGCATAGACCAATGGCGTCCGCCCGGCAATGTGTCGGCATAGCTTTGCAACGCCATTCGCTACCCAGATCGTTTCAGTACAACAGCGGAGAACAATGCAAAACCAGTGCCAAACAAAATGTCCGCCGCTTGACCGTCGCATTCGCGGTGATCACTGCATCACCCGCAGCCTCAACGCACCAGCACAGGGATCATCGGCCTGATACGCACCAATTGGGAACGCAGTAAGAGCTTTCGCTATCACTTGAGGGCCGGCACAACGGATACCCGTGGGCTGGCATGAAGGTTGCTCACTTCGATTCACCACCCGCACGGTACGGTACCTGAGCGGAAAACAGGTAGCTCCACGTGGCAGATCTCAAGGATCCGCCTGAGGAGCCCAGGAGGGCACAACCACGAAAAGTATCGAAACGCTCCTGCATCGACCGATCACCGAACTCCAGGCAGCCTACCGCAGCGGTGCCGTGACCCCTGCTGAGGTCATTGCGGACATCGTTCGCCGGTCAGGTGCGCTGCGCGCCCACAACATATGGATAGCTCCGCCGGACGATGCAGCGATCGCACCCTGGCTCATATACCTGTCCAAACGCGACATGGAAACGGCTCCACTCTGGGGCGTGCCGTTCGCAATAAAGGACAACATAGACCTTAAAGGATCGGCCACCACGGCCGCATGCGAAGCGTTTACCTACCTACCGGAACGCTCCGCTCACGTTGTAGGCCTATTGCTACAGGCAGGGGCCATTCCCGTAGGTAAGACAAACCTGGACCAGTTCGCCACCGGCCTGGTCGGCGTCCGCTCACCATACGGAGCATGCACGCATCCAGATCGCCCCGAGCATATCAGCGGCGGCTCGAGTTCTGGCTCAGCAGTCGCCGTGAGCTGCGGTCTGGCAAGTTTCTCCCTCGGTACCGACACTGCCGGCTCAGGCCGGATCCCGGCAGCCTTCAACCGGCTTGTGGGCTACAAACCAACGCGAGGCCTGGTATCTACCACCGGTGTGGTCCCAGCCTGCAAAAGCATAGATTGTGTCAGCCTGTTCGCCCGTTGCATCGAAGACGCGACGTTGATCGCCGATACGATGATCGGTTTCGATGAAGAAGACCCTCGTGCACGACCGAACAGCCTGGCCAATGCCCCTGCGAGATCCGGCATCTGGAGCGGCCGGCTGAAGCTCGGGGTGATCGCAGGCGCACATCTGCAGTTTTTTGGTGATCCTGCTTATCACGAGGCGTACCACAGAACCATCAACCTGCTCAGGCAGTCAGGCGTGGAAACGACCACCATAGACTTCACGCCGTTCCAGGAGGCGGCCGCGGAGCTGTATCGGGGCCCATGGGTGGCGGAGAGATACCTGGCGACGCTACCGCTCATCGAGGAGCAGTCCGCAGCCTTGCTGGACGTGACACGCGAGATCATCTCCATCGGCCGGAATCCAACCGCGGCGGATCTTTTTCGCTCGCAATATCGGATCGCCGAGTTGCGCCGCGCGACGAACCGAGCGCTCGCTGATTGCGATGCGCTACTCTTTCCAACAGCAGGCAAGCACTACCAGCTCAGAGAAGTCGAAGACCAGCCACTGGTGAGCAACAGCAACCTCGGCTACTACACCAACTTCATGAACCTTCTCGACATGTGTGGAATTGCCATGCCAGGAGCGGACACCCAGTCAGGTCTACCTTTCGGCATCAGCCTGATTGCTGATGGCCTACAGGACGCAAAGCTGATGGCCATCGCAAGACGCATCGAGGCCACACTATCGCCGAACGGTTCGGCCCACCCCGCGGCACGCGAATACCGCGACCCGAACAGCCTGGAGGTGGTCGTGTGCGGTGCGCACATGTCCGGTTTGGCCCTCAACTGGCAACTGCTCGAGCGCGGCGCAACGCTTGTCTGCGAGACGCACACAGCCGCGCGCTATCGTCTGTTTACCCTGCCGGGCGGTCCGCCGTACCGCCCAGCTCTGATTCGTGATAAGGAGCATGGGCAGTCTATCGACGTGGAGGTCTGGCGGATGCCGGCAGAGAATGTCGCGAGTTTTATCGAACTCGTACCGCCCCCGCTGGGTATCGGCAGTGTCGATCTTGTGGATGGCAGAACCCTCAAGGGTTTCATCTGCGAGCACGGGGGTCTGGACGGCGCCGAGGAAATCACTCGACATGGAGGCTGGCGTCGCTATCTGCAAAGCGAGCCGCACTGACAAGGCGAAGAACAGTCCTGACAAGACCGCACCGGCAGCCCCAAGCTACCGATGTGCCGTTAACGCAGCCAACGGGCTGTAACTGATCGC
>JAUILW010000441.1 GCA_030432795.1 Gammaproteobacteria bacterium | reverse complement strand
CGTCCAGGGACAGGTACCCCATCAGCCAACTGATAGCGATCATGAACACACCGTTGACAATGCCGCCAACGTGGGCCGCCTGCCAGCCTCGGGTGCTGCCGGGAATGACGACCTCCATGGTGGGTAGCGGCCACAGTGCCACGGCGTCGAGCAGCGAGAAAACGAGTAACACGCCGGCCACGAGGCCGATCAGCAGCACGATCAGGCCGTGCAGAATGACTCGGTTTGCCAGTTGTGTCCGTTCGGCCATGTCAGTCTCTCAAGGTGCGGGGTGTGCAAGCATCGTATCGACCGTCTGCCGGTCGAGGTTAAGCACATCACCGCCGGCTGCCTCGTGTCGGCGCCAGGCGATGGCCAGACGATTCTGCGCATCGTTACAGATCGGGTGTTTGCTCGGATGATAGTCCCGTCGGTACACCGGTAGCGAGGCTGCGAAGAGGTCTTTGGCGAAGCCGGCAAAGAAGCGCCATGCGCGCAGGCGGTCGCGAAAACGGCCGTGCTCGACACGCACGATGCAGCGGTAGGCGCGAAATGTTTCCAGGGCGATGTGTGCGAATGCGAACAGCACCATGGCGCGCCGGTACCACTCCTGCTCGCCGTAGAACGCCTGATAGAAGTCGAACGCCACTGCACCGTGCTCTACCTCTTCCACCTGGTGCCATACCCAGAGCGCGCGCAGGTGCGGCTCGGCGTCTTCCATGAGCTCAGCGTAGCGATCGAGAATGATCATGCCGCCGAGAAAGGTGAAAGTTTCGTAACCGGCGGTAAAGCCGATCTGAAAACGTTTGCTGCGGGTGGCTGCGGCGCGTTCGAAGTAGCTCCGAGCGGCCGCATCCAGCGCACCGATGCCGGGGTATCTGCGCGCTAGCCGTTCGTTCAACGCCACGAAGTTGAATGCATGGTGGGCTTCCTGGCCGATGATCTTGCGCACGTCACGCAGGAGATCTTCGTCTGTCAGCTCGCCGCGGTGGGCGCGCATCACCCGCACCAGAAAACGCTCGAAGTAGGGCACATGCAGACCGAGCGCGTTGATGAACATGCTGAAGTGCGGGCACGACCGGCTCCAGACCAGCTCGCTGTCGTCAATGCGATCGAGGTCGAAGCGCAGCGGACGCACAGGGAAGTCGTCCATTGGGTGTTGTGAGCCCGTCATGTTCAGGAGCGTAGCTGCCACCGGCATGGGCGGCAAGCCTGCTGTCGTCGCTTGCCGGCGGACGGACAGTGCCGAAATCTGCAATCGGTTGTGCCTGATTTGGCATGGAGCGCGTGCGCTGGAGGTCCTAGTTTGATGGCATCGACCTCAGCACGGACTTGTGGATATGAACAGGTGGATACATTCCGGCATCACCGCCTCCCTGGCGGCGACGCTGATGACGGGGGCGCACGGTGCAGCCGTGCTCGAAGAAATCGTCGTTACGGCGCAGAAGCGGGAATCCAGCCTTCAAGACACGCCGGTGGCGGTTACAGCTCTGACCTCCGACGCTCTAGCGGATCGCAATGTCTCCGACATCTCGGAGGTGGCACAGTTTGCGCCGAGCCTCGTGTTCGATACCACTTCACCGATCAGCGGCCTTTCGTCGGGGTCGGTGGTGTTCATTCGCGGCATCGGCAACACCGACTTCAGCCTGACCACCGACCCAGGTGTGGGTACCTATGTGGATGGGGTGTACATGTCCCGCTCGGTGGGCGGCGTGCTGGACGTGCTGGATGTCGAGCGAATCGAGGTTCTGCGCGGGCCGCAGGGCACCCTTTTCGGCCGCAACACCATCGGCGGGGCGATCAACGTTACGTCGAGGGCGCCCGGCGAAACCCTCTCCGGCAGCGTGTCTGTCACCGCGGGCAGCGACGATCGGGTGGATCTGCGCGGCGCGATTGATGTACCGCTTGGCGAGTCGGTGCGCAGCACCCTGGCAGTGTCGTCAAAGACCCGGGATGGATTTGTCGACCGCGTGCTGGTGGGCGACGAGCTTGGCGATCAGGACAGGCAGTCGGCGCGTCTGGGGGTCTGGTTTGAACCATCGGATGACTTCGACGTGAAGGTTTCTATCGACTACTCGACCATCGACGAGGCGAGCGCCGGCTCGACACTCGCCGCCTTCACGCCGGGCGCTGGTACCGTGGGGTACGGGCTTGCCCGGTTCGGCAACATCGGAGCGGGGCTTGCAGATCTCGCGCAATATGTCACCGACGGTGAGGATGATCGCAGCTTTGGTACTGGAGTGTCGGGGACGGAGCTCGACATCTTCGGTGCGTCGGTGATTGCGACCTGGCAGATCGGCGGGTTCGAGCTCAAGTACACCGGTGCCTTGCGCGACACGGAAGGCGAGTTCTACCGCGACCCTGATAATTCGCCCTTCGCCATTACCGAGACGCTCAACAGCGACTATGAACACGAGCAGGTCAGCCACGAGCTGCAGGTCACGGGCGACCTGTACGATGGTCGACTGTCGCTGATCGGCGGGCTGTTCTACCTGCAAGAAGAAGGAACGGACGTGGTGCGCGTGCCGGTGTTCCTGCCGGACCCGACCGTCACCGTAGGGTTTCCCGCAGTGATCGGCAACTTCGCGGAGGTAGACAACTCGAGCCAGGCGGCCTACCTGCAGGCGACCTGGCGGTTGAACGATCACTGGGCGGTGACCGCCGGCGCACGACACACCCGTGACGAGAAAGACTTCGCTTTCACGCAGTACATCGGCGCTGATCTGGCAGGCAACGGTCTGCCGTTCTTTCCGGGTGCGGTGAATGAAAATGGTGTCTTTACGCCGGGGCTTCTGCCCCTGGTGGGCAACGGTAGTGGCCGGGTGGACGACGCCTTCGAGGAGACCACATTCAAACTCGGCGTCGAGGCACATCTGCTCGAGGACCTACTGGCCTACTACACGTTCTCGCAAGGCTTCAAGAGCGGCGGCTTCGTGCTGCGCTACGTGGAGACGGTGCCGACACCCAGGGTGTTTGTGCCGGAAACGCTCGACACCCATGAGCTGGGTTTGAAGTGGCAGGGGCTCGATGATCGGGTGCGCATCAATGCTGCCCTGTACTGGTCGGACTACGATGAGGTGCAGGTGACGTTCTTCGACAATCTTGGTGGCCCGATCACCGCCAACGCCGGCCAGGTGGACATCTTCGGCGCGGAGTTTGAGCTTGCGGCGGTGTTTGAAGGTGGCTGGAGCGTTGACCTCGGTGCCGGTTACACCGACGCAGAATATCAATCCATCAATCCGATCACCGGTCTCTCGCTGGCCATTGACGAGTCGGCAGCGCTCGTCAACACCCCGGAACTCACGGTGAACCTGGGTGTGGAGTACGCGCGCGAGCTGTCGTTCGGCAGCTGGGCAGTGCGTGTGGATTACACCTACACCGACGACATCTTCA
>JAUILW010000440.1 GCA_030432795.1 Gammaproteobacteria bacterium | reverse complement strand
TTGCGGATGATGCGGATGCAGCCGATACCAAGCTGGATCTCGCCCAGGCCTACATCGACATGGGTGACGAAGACGGCGCCAGAGACATCCTCGGCGAGGTGCTGCAGGAAGGTACCGACGCGCAGCGCAATACCGCGCAGAACCTGCTGGACGGTCTCGCCTCCTGAGCGGCGTTCAGTCGCCGCATACCATCGCGCTCGGCATCGCCTATGACGGTGCCGCTTTCAACGGCTGGCAGCGGCAGAGCCACGCACCCAGTGTTCAGCACGCATTGGAGGCAGCGCTTGCTCGCGTAGCTGACGGTGCGGTGAACGTATCCGCCGCCGGTCGAACCGACACCGGCGTGCACGCCACCCACCAGGTTGTCAGCTTTCACCCAACGGTCGAGCGGCCCCTTCGGGCCTGGATCTACGGCACCAACGCGCATCTGCCTGACGGCATTCGCGTACGCTGGGCGCAGCCGGTAAGCCCTGACTTTCACGCCCGCTACAGCGCTTTGTGGCGCCGCTACCTGTATCTGTGCATGGAATCGGCGCCAGAGCCACTGGCGGCGCGTCGCGTGTTGTTCACCGAGCGAGTGGATGACGCCGCCATGCACGCTGCGGCAGCGCACCTGGTAGGAGAGCGGGACTTTTCCACATTTCGCGCGGCCGGGTGCCAGTCGCAGTCGCCGTTTCGCTGCGTGCATCATGCACGGGTGCACCGCTGGGGGCCGCTGGTGGGAATCGACGTGCAGGCGAATGCCTTCCTGCTGCGCATGATGCGCAACATCGCCGGCGCGCTCCTGGATGTGGGCCTAGGGCGCTGGCGCGTGGAGGACTTCGCCTCAGCCCTCGCGGCGCGCCAGCGCACTGCCATGGGTAAGACCGCAAGCCCGGATGGCCTGTATCTCATCGGCGTGGGCTATCCCCCTGATGTCGCTGCAGAACCGTTGCCGGATGCGAGCCTGCCGCCGCTGCTTGCCGGCCTGACCTCCATCGACCGGCTGTAGCCTGCACGATTGACGGTTCTCTCGCGGCCCCACGTTGCGTGTGTGTTCGAAGCAGCCCCTGCACGATTGACGGTCATCTCGCGGCCACACGTTGCATGTGTGTTCAAAGCAGCCCCTGCACGATTAACGGTCATCTCGCGGCCCCACGTTGCATGTGTGTTCGAAGCAGCCCCTGCACGAGCGAGCTGCTAGACTACGCGCCTTTTCCGCTCCGAGGTCACACATGCCGCGCGTTAAAATCTGCGGCGTCACCAGGGTCGATCAGGCTATGGAGATCGCTGACTGCGGCGCGGATGCTATTGGCCTGAATTTTGTGGTTGGCGCCGCCCGGCGGGTGGACATTGAAGTCGCAGCGCAGATTTGTGCTGCGTTGCAGGGCCGGTTGACGCTCGTCGGGCTGTTCGTCGATGCGCCGCTGGTGAGTGTCCAGCAGGTACTGGCGCGTTGCAGGTTCGACTACCTGCAGTTCAACGGCGACGAGGATGCGGCCTATTGCGAGGGCTTTGGCGTGCCGTACCTTCGAGGGGTACGCATGGGCGCGCACGCCGACGCCGAACGGGCGGCCGAGGCCCATCCCAATGCCGCGGCGCTGCTGCTCGATGCGTACGTGCCGGCGCTTGCGGGTGGAACGGGGCAAACCTTCGACTGGGCACTCTGGCCGCAGGGCCTGCAGCGGCCATTGATACTCGCCGGTGGTCTGACGCCGGCCAATGTCGGTGCGGCCATAGAGCAGACCGGCGCCTGCGCCGTGGATGTCGCCAGTGGCGTGGAAAGCGAAGTAAAAGGGGTAAAGGACATGAGCAAAGTCAGGGCGTTCATCGACGCAGCACGGGCTACGCAATGAGCGGCAGCAATTACAACCAGCCGTCGGAAGACGGCCATTTCGGCATTTTCGGCGGCCGCTTCGTCGCCGAGACACTGACGGCTGCCCTGGACGAACTGGCGGCGCTGTACGACAGTTTGAAAGACGACCCGGTGTTCATCGAGGAACTGCAGCGCGATCTCAAGCACTACGTTGGCCGGCCGTCGCCGCTCTATCACGCCGAGCGCCTCAGCGCCGAGCTCGGCGGCCGCGCGCAGGTCTACCTCAAGCGCGAGGACCTCAATCACACCGGTGCCCACAAAGTAAACAACACCATCGGCCAGGCACTGCTCGCCAAGCGTATGGGCAAACCTCGTGTCATCGCCGAGACCGGGGCCGGTCAGCATGGCGTTGCCACGGCAACCGTTGCTGCGCGGCTTGGCCTTGCGTGCGACGTGTTCATGGGGGAGGAAGACGTGCACCGGCAGAGCCTCAACGTCTATCGCATGAAGCTGCTGGGCGCCAACGTCATCCCGGTCACCAGCGGCACGCGTACCCTCAAAGACGCGATGAACGAAGCACTGCGCGATTGGGTGACGCGCATCGACGACACCCACTACATCATCGGCACCGTTGCCGGGCCGCATCCGTACCCGATGATGGTGCGGGACTTTCAAAGCCACATCGGTCAGGAGGCGCGTGCGCAGATCCTCGAACAGGCGGGGCGCCTGCCCGATGTGTTGATTGCCTGCGTGGGCGGTGGCTCGAATGCCATCGGCCTGTTTCATCCGTTCGTAGACGACGTGGATGTGCGCATGATCGGCGTCGAGGCTGCAGGCCGTGGCCTCAACAGCGGCGCGCACGCAGCTCCCCTCAACGATGGCACAGTGGGCGTGCTGCACGGCAACCGCACCTATCTCATGCAGGATGACGACGGCCAGATTCTACCCACGCACAGCATCTCTGCGGGCCTCGACTATCCGGGGGTGGGCCCCGAGCACGCCTACCTGCGCGACATCGGTCGGGCGGAGTACGTGGCAGCCACCGACGATGAAGCGATGGCCGGTTTTCGTCTGCTCAATCGCACGGAAGGAATTCTGCCGGCCCTGGAGTCCAGCCACGCCATTGCTGCAGCCGCTGCCATCGTGCCGACCCTCGAAGAGGGCAGTATCGTCATCATCAATCTCTCCGGACGTGGTGACAAAGACATCAACACCGTTGCGGCACTCGATGGGGTGAAGCTGTGAGCCGCGTGGCACAGCGTTTCGCGGCGCTTGGGAAGCGCAAGGCGCTGGTGACCTTCATCACGGCGGGCGACCCGCACATCGATGCCACGCTGCCAGCCATGCAGGCACTGGTGGCAGGTGGTGCGGATATCATCGAGCTTGGCATCCCGTTCTCCGATCCGGAGGCAGATGGGCCGGTCATCCAGAAGGCCTCGGAACGAGCGCTCGCTGCCGGTACACGGTTCGCCGACGTGCTCGACACGGTGGCGGCGTTTCGCCGCGATAACCAGGATACACCGGTGATCCTCATGGGGTATCTGAACTCGGTGCTGGCGCAGAAACAATTTGCCGAACGGGC
>JAUILW010000439.1 GCA_030432795.1 Gammaproteobacteria bacterium | reverse complement strand
GAGGCAGCCTAAACTCTACAACTTTACACTGTCAAATTTGGCGTACGGGTATCAGCCTGGCCTGGCGCACACGCCCCCATCGTACCAGCCCGAAAAAAGCTGTACCGGCCGCTGCTGTGCACAGGGCTATGGTGATCATTGCGGGTACCGGTGTTGCGGAGATCTGACCCAGCTGATACACCACGGTGGCCACAGAATAGGCCATCACCAGCGACCAGCTGGTGCTGAACACTGCCCAGAAAGCGCCAATCTCCTTATAGATGGCGCCGATGGTGGCCACACAGGGCATGTACAGGAGAATGAACAGGAGATAGGAAAACGCCGCGAGCTGCGAGCCGAAGCCGCTCTGCAGAGCGCCGATGGTGCTCATCTGCACTTCCTGTTCCTCGGCTTGTGCGGCGAGATCCGTGGTGTCGCCGAGGTCGATGCCGAGCGGGTCGGTCAGTTGGCTGCCGAGATCGCTCAGATTGTCGGGCACTGATTGCAAGGCTGCGCGGAGCATGTCCCCAAGCGCTTCCTGTTCGGTGCTGCCCTGCGGCGTGTACAGCGCGTCCAGCGTGCCGACCACCACCTCTTTGGCGAATATTCCGGTGAAGATGCCCACGGTGGCCGGCCAGTTGTCCTGTTCTATACCGAGCGGCGAGAAGGCCGGGGTGATGGCTTTGCCTACGGCTGAGAGCACACTTTTCTGAGAATTCTGATTGCCGAAAGTGCCGTCGGTGCCTACCGCATTCAGTACGTTGAGCACCACCACGACCACGACGATGGCCTTGCCTGCCCGCACCACGAAACCCTTCAGCCGGTGCCAGGTATGCATCAGCAGCCCACGCAGCGTTGGCAGGTGGTAGGGGGGTAGCTCCAGCACGAAGTGGCCGGTGCTGGACGTGATGATGAAGCGGCGCACGACGAGCGCTGAGAGAACGGCGACGACGATGCCGATGAGGTACAGACCGAAAACGATGTTCTGGCCGTTGCTGGGAAAGAACGCGGCGGCAAACAGCGCATATACGGTCAGCCGTGCGCCGCAGGACATATAGGGCGCCATGATCGTGGTGAGGATGCGGTCGGGCTCGCGATCCAGTGTGCGGGTGGCCATCACCGCTGGCACGTTGCAGCCGAAGCCGACGATCAGCGGCACGAAGGATTTGCCCGGCAGGCCGAGCCGCTTCATGAGGTTGTCGACGATGAACGCGGCGCGGGCGATGTAGCCGCTGTCTTCCAGGAACGACAGCGCCAGAAACAAACAGCCAATCACCGGAATGAAGGTGGCCACGAGCTGCATGCCGCCGCCCACACCTTCAGCCAGCAGCACCACCAGCCATTCCGGCACGCCGACCCCCTCCATCAGGCGTCGCGGGCCTTCCACGAACAGTACGTTGCCCAGGCCATCGAACAGGTCGATGAAGGCCGAACCCACGTTGATGGAAAACAGGAACATCAGGTACATCACCCCGAGGAAAATCGGAATGGCGGCCACCCGGTTGAGTAGCACCGCGTCGAGCCGTTGGGTGGCGGTCTGCTGCACGGGGGATGTGCTGGTGCACATCGCCAGAAGGTTATCCACGTAGCGGTAGCGGGCTTCGCCGTCGGCGAACGCAGGCAGTGTGCTGGGTGCGTGGTTCGCTACGGTTTCTACCGCGTCTTTCAGCACGCCGATGCCTTCGCGACGGCTGGCCACCACGGGCACGACTGGGCAGCCCAGCGCGGCGGCTAAGCTCGTGGTGTCGATGTGCACGCCGTGCCGGTCGGCCACGTCCATCATGTTCAGGGCGACGATGACTGGCTGATTGGCGGCGATGAGCTCGAGCGTGAGGTAGAGGCCGCGCGCGAGGCTGGATGCATCCACAACGTTCACCAGCGCCTGCACGGCGTTCGACGCCAGGTAGTCCTGCGCTACGCGCTCGTCTGCCGCATCACCCACCGCATCCAGGCTGTAGATTCCTGGCAGGTCGATCACCTGCACCGTGGTGTCGCCGTGACGGTACTCGCCGCTTTTGCGCTCCACGGTCACCCCAGGCCAGTTGCCCACGCGTTGGCGCGCGCCGGTGAGCGCATTGAACAGGGTGGTCTTGCCGCAGTTCGGGTTGCCGACCAGGGCTATCGTCGGGCCAGAGCCGCTCACGTGCGCATGATCTCTAGCGCGGTGGCCTCGCTGGGGCGAATGGCCAGGGCAAATCCGCGAAATCGGATCTCGGCCGGGTCGCCTAGGGGGGCTTTGCGCACCAACTGGAAGCGGGTGCCGGGAATGAGACCGAGCCGCAGCAGATTGGCGCTGTAGGTGGTGCCATCGTGATAGCGCACGACTTCAGCGTACTCGCCCACCTGCAGGTCGGCGATGGTCAGGTAGGCATCCGCTGGCGGTTGGAACATGGGCGAACCCACGGCAAAGGGGCGCCAATGTACATGGAAATGGTTCTCATTTGCAATGAGGCGCGAGCGCGCGGCAACTGCCGGGAGCGGTGCGCGGTGTTCAGGTCTTCCTGCGCACGTACAGCACCAGTTCGTGGTCTACCAGCTCGAAGCCGTGCTCCTGAGCGATCTCCCGCTGCAGCGCTTCGATACGTTCGTTCACGAACTCGGTGACGGTGCCGGTGTCCACGTCCACCATATGATCGTGATGGTCGTCGGTGGCGAGCTCGTACACCGAGTGGCCATCGTCGAAATTGTGCCGCTCGACGATGCCGGCGGACTCGAACTGGGTGAGCACGCGATACACGGTGGCCAGCCCTACCGACTCGTCCAGATCGATGAGCTTCTTATATACGTCTTCAGCGCTCAGATGGTGCGGGACTGCGTTCTCCAGAACTGCGTTCTCTAGAACTTCCAGCACCTTCAGCCGGGGCAGAGTCACCTTCAGGCCAGCGCGTTTGAGGTCAGAACCGGGCACGGCAAGTCCGTTAGCTTGATGCGGCGAACCCTAGCGGATGCTGTTGCCGCCGTCCACCGCTACACTCCCGGGCTCCAATCAAGCGGGGGAGAGCCAGCGTGCAAGAACGGGAAATCGACATAGCCACACCTGACGGCGCAATGAACACGTTCATCGTCCATCCGGACGAGGGCGGGCCGCATCCGATCGTGCTGTTCTACATGGACGCCCCGGGCAAGCGCGAGGAGCTGCACGACATGGCGCGGCGCATCAGCACGGTGGGCTACTACGTGATGCTTCCCAACCTTTACTACCGACGTGTTCGAGAGTTTGTCATGGCGCCGGACCGCCGCGAAGAGATGTTCGGCCATATGAATGCGCTGACCAATGCGATGGTGTGCGAGGATACGCAAGCGCTGCTCGCGCACGCCGACCATGATGCGGCGGCGCGCGGCGGGGCGGTGGCCTGTGTGGGTTACTGCATGAGCGGCCCCTTTGTTTTTGCCGCCGCTGCGGCGTTTCCAGA
>JAUILW010000438.1 GCA_030432795.1 Gammaproteobacteria bacterium | reverse complement strand
CCATGTAGACCACGTCGTACTTAAACCGCTGGTAGAGGTCCAGCGCTTCCACACCATCCCCTGCCAGATCCACCTCGCAGCCAAACTTGTGCAGCATGCGCACGGCCACCTTCTGGTTGACGAGATTATCCTCCGCCAGCAGCACCCTGAGTGTTCGGCGCGTGACGACGGTGATCGGCTCGGCACGGTCGTTCTCCACCGATGGCACCACCTCGGGAAGTGGCATCGTGAACCAGAATTCGCTGCCTTCACCCGGCTGGCTGATAACGCCGATACTGCCACCCAGGAGCTCAACGAGGCGTTTGCAGATGGCAAGGCCCAGGCCGGTGCCGCCAAAGCGCCGCGTGGTAGAGGCGTCTGCCTGCGTGAAGGCATCGAAAAGTCGCTCCTGAGCCTCGGCGGTGATGCCGATACCGGTATCGATCACCCTGAAGCGAATGAGGTCTCCAGGTTGCCGCTCCACGCGCAGCGTCACACTGCCTCGTGGAGTGAACTTCAGCGCGTTACCCAGCAGATTGAGGAGGACCTGCCGCAATCGAACGGTGTCGCCGGCAACGTGCGCAGGCATGTCATCGGGCAGATCCAGTACAAAATCCAAACCCTGGTCCGCCACCCGGGTCTGCAGTACATCGCGTACGTCGCGCAGCGTCTGCTCCAGCGTGAACTGCTCGTGCTCGAAGGACATCTTGCCGGCATCTATCTTGGAGTAATCGAGAATGTCGTTGATGACCGTCAACAGCGCCTCGGCGGAAGTCATGATCACGCGCATCATGTCGCGCTGCTCTTCGTCCAGCGGCGTGTCCAGAATGAGCTGCGCCATCCCCAGCACACCGTTCATCGGCGTGCGGATCTCATGGCTCATGGTGGCGAGAAACTCGCTCTTCGCCCGGGCCGTGTCCTCGGCCCGCTCTTTGGCTTGCAGGAGCAGCCGCTCGTAGGCCATGCGCGCAGAGACATCGCGCAGCACGACGGTGAAGCGATCCAGTGACGGCATCGGTTTGATGGTGAGCTCCGCCTCGGCTTCTATACCGTTTCCCTGGAGACGCACCGAGCGGATGCCGCCATCTGCAACCGCCATCAGATCGCGCAACGGCACGCTGTCGAGCAGCACCACATCGGCAAGGCTCGACGCGATATCCAGGCCAGCCCAGTCCTGTGCGGCCTTGTTGCTGGTAAAAACCCGACCCGCCGCATTGGTCGTAACCACGGCATCGGTAATGTTCGCCATCACCGTTTCCAGCGTGGTCAGCGTTCGGTTGAGCGATGACATGGTGTCCTTTAGTGTCTGCGCCACCTCGCCGATCTCGTCGCCCCGCTCAATGGGCAGAGCATCCGGGCTGATACCACTTCGAAGTGCGGTTTGGATTCGTCCCAGCGGCTGCAACACCCGCCGCCTGAGCAGCAATCGAGAGACAATCGTGATGACGCATATGCCCGCCGCCGATACGAGAAGAAAAATCAGCGCATCCGCACGTGTCTGGAATTCGATTGCCGAGCCATCCAGCATGATGACAGCCCGGTAGGTGCCATCCGACGACAATACATCGTTAGCTCCAGGCTCGAACGGCACGGCGAAGGTATATGCGCTGCCGTCACGGTGGACCATGCCAGCACCGCCCCGCACATCCGCAAGCAGTTCAGACAGGCCATCGTCAGTAGCAACCAGCGGCATTCCCGAATCGTCGACGATGGCAATGTGCAGCACCTCATCGAGATCGCGCTGCAGTCCGATGAGGTGCCACTCGAGGTCCTCCCGGTACGCCACCAACCGCGCCACTGCCTGCGCGTTCCAGACGATGGTGTTCGCCTGGCTGCCCAGCTCTTTCGTCACATAACGATCGGTGATGAAAACGTGCAGCACACCTACGATCACGGCCAACACCAGCCCGAGCGCCATGATCGGCCGCACCAGTGTGCTGTTCAGACTATTGCCGCTTGCCGCTCCACTCACAGGAGTTGTACCTGTCCATCGAGCACCGCAAGATCCAGCGCGAACGCTTGCGCTGCGTCACGGTTCACCCAGATTGCTACCGCGGAAGCACCTGCATCCGTCCGTGCACCATCAAACAGCAGCGCTTCAACCCGCCTGGCGACACGGGCACGGGCTATCGCGGTTTCGACGATCGCCGCAGCTGGAAAGCCTGCACTCACCAGAAACTTGGAGTAGCCGACAGCCGGTCGCTTCTGTTTCTTCAGCCAAGCCACCACAGGCTCAATCGAGCGCCTGTTGAGCACCAGAGGATCCCGCGGAAACACAAAGCCATCTACCTCACCGCTCAGCGCCTCGAGAACATCGACAACCTCCTCACCCGGACTGACACCGCGTACGAGCAGGTCGCTGTTGCCGTCGTACTCGTTCTGCAGCTGTGCATCGACGACCACCGCAATGCGGCGTACACCTGGCCAGAGCTGCCGCAGCGCCTGAACCATCTCCGCAACGCTCGGGTCGTCCTCCGCCAGATGTACATTCGCTGCCCACAAGCCATCTAACGACACCGCTGTAGTCATGGCACATAGAAGCGTGTTTTGCGTTACCCGCGTTGCAGCCATACGCGCTGCCGGGGAGCCAAGCGCAAGCACGAGATCACCCTGCGCAAGTTCGGCTTCAAGCGCATCGAAGTGGCGATCAAAGGTACGCTGCTGTCCTTTCAGATCAACGAGCCGCACCACCGCACGATCACCAAGATGCTCCTGGACATCCGCAACAAGCCGATCGACTTTTGGCATCCGCTGAGTCGCAACGACGTGCACGGTCGGCGGTTCGGCCCATGAGAGCCCCACCAACACACACAGCAGAAGGCAAAAGGTCAGTCGCATATGGCTAGAATGAGACCTGCCCGCCTAACTCGAACACTACATCCGGCCGCAATCCGCGGTTTCGATTAACGGGGATGCGGGTGCCGAAGAACACGGTACCGGAAGCTCCGGCACGCCACTTGGCACCCACTGCGAAGTCTGCGAGTGTATCGCTGGACCTACCCCGATGGCTGATGTTCGTTCGCACCAGCAGATCAGCGGACACAGACGCTTCTGCGCCAAACGCCCGAATGCCCCAGTCAATACCAGCGACCAGCTGGGCTTGGTCCGTACCATCCGCCGAATTATTGAGATCTGCCGTAACGTTCAGGTGGGGCGACAGGCGCGTGCCGTTGCCGAGCGGCCAGACCGCCGCCGCCAGCAACGACAAGCGTCCACCGAGCCGACCCGTACCCTGCAACTGGCGGTAGTCGCCGGTGGGCAGCCGCAGGTGCGCAGCGACGCTCACTTTGTAGCGTTCATCGCCGAGCAGGTGGTATTTGGAGCGCAGCAGCACATCACCAATACCCGTATGACTTTCCCGCGCGCGGGAAACCGGCCCGTCCCCGTCGTTGCCAGTCACATCAAACGCGTGCAGCGTGCGGGGCAAGAACTGC
>JAUILW010000437.1 GCA_030432795.1 Gammaproteobacteria bacterium | reverse complement strand
GGTAGCGCACCGCCGAAGATGCGGAAGGCGTTGTTCTGCTGGAATTTGCCGAGCAACCGCGGTGCCACTACCCGGTCGAGGCTGGCCACTGCGCGCAGCGGCACGAGCTCGCCGGATGGCGTGCGGATGCGCAGGTTGAGCAGGGTACCCGGATCGGAACGGCCGTCGTCTTCGACCATGGGAATCACGCGGTACGCTTTGCCGTTCAGGTCGAAGCGGTTCACGTAATTACCACTCAGCAACACGCCAAGCTGGCGGCTGACCTCAGCCAGATCCATGCCCAGGTCGCTGATGCGGTCGCGGTGCAGGCGGAAGTGCGCCTGGGGCAGGTCGATGCGCAGATCGGTGTCGGCAAACATGAAGGCGCCCGACTGTTGCGCGGCTTGCACCAGGGCCAACGCGTGTTCCAGCATCACCTCAGGAGGGTCGGATGACATGACAACCAGTTCCACGTCGAAACGGCCGGCTGTGGGCAGCGCAGAAGCCAGTAGCGGCCGGGCGGTGACGCCGCTGATGTCCGCGAGGTTTGCGAATGCCTTGGGCATCATCTCGTGCACGCTCAGCTCACGCTCATCGAACGGCTCGAACAGCATGCCGCCGAACGCACCGCCGCTGGTGAAGATCACCTGCCACATGATGGTCGAACCGGGCAGCGCCCGCATGGCGTCCACCACGTCGTACATGTAGCGCTCGGTGTACTCGAGCGATGCTTCAGGCGGCGATGTGACCGCCACGCGAATCATGCCCTGGTCTTCCCGCGGCGCCAGCTCCTTCTGCGAGAAGAGGAAAAACGGTGCTGCCAGCAGGGCGATGAAGGCGGCGACGAACAGCACCTGACCATTGCGCACGAGCAGCCGGTCCAGCAACCGGCCGTAGGTGGAGCGCGCCCAGTCGAAGGCGCCGTTTACCCGCCCCGACAACTTCGTCTCTCGGCCCACCACATAGGCGCTCATCACCGGGGATAAGGTCAGCGCGATGAAGCCGGAGATCAGCACCGCTACCGCGAGCGTGAAGGCAAACTCCTTGAACAACACGCCAGTGAGCCCCGAGAGAAAGCCGATCGGTGCGTACACGGCTGAAAGCGTCAGCGTCATGGCGATGATGGGCGAGAACAGCTGCCGGGAGCTTGCCAGAGCTGCCTCCATGCGGCTCATGCCCTCGCGCATGTAGCGGGCGACGTTCTCCACCACGACGATGGCATCGTCCACGACGAGGCCCACGGAAAGAACGATGGCGAGCACGGTGAGAAGGTTCAGGGAAAACCCCATCATCGCCATGGTGGCAACCGCACCCAGGAGCGAGATGGGAATCGTCACCAGTGGCACGAGCGCGGTGCGGAACGACCCCATGAACACCACCACGACGATACCGACCAGCAACACGGTCTCGATCAGCGTCGTGAAGATTTCCCGCAGCGCGCTGCGCATGTATTCCGTAACGTCAAAGCCGATGGCGATGTGCAGGCCGTCAGGCAGGCGCGGATTGACCTCTTCGAGCACCTCGTACATGGCGTCGGCGATCTCGATCTCGTTGGCGCCGGGCAGCGGCCATACGGCGACGAATACCGCAGGCTCCTGCGTGATACGGGCGCTGCCTCGTGGCTCCACGGCGGCGAGCTCCACACGTGCGACGTCGCTCAGGCGAATCATTGCGCCTTCACTGCGTCGTACGACGATGCGTTCGAACTCTTCGGTGGTTTTCAGCGTTGTGTCCACCAACAGGTCGATACGGCGGCTGCGGTTGTCGCTACTGCCGATGGTGGCGATGATGTTGTTGCGTGCCAGCGCCTGTTCGATGTCCTGGGTGCTGACATCGAATTCGGCCAGGCGGTCCGGGTCCAACCACACACGCATGGCCGGTTCGCGCCCGCCTTCCAGCGTCACCTCCTGCACGCCGGGAATCGCCGCAAGCAATGGGTTTACCCGGCGCGTGAGATAGTCTGTGACCGCAGCGCGGCTCATGTCCTCCGTGATCGGCACGTCCAGGTACCAGCCGGCCTGCGGCCGGTCCGCGCGGCGCACGGTAACGGCGGGGTCCTCAGCACCGGCGGGGAGCTCGAAGCGGATCTGGCTCAGGCGGGTACTCAGCTCCGCCAGTGCATCGGTGGAGTCTTCGTTGAGCTTCAGCCACGCCGTGACGATGCTCATGCCGGACATGCTCTGTGAGTCGACGTAGTCGATTCCGGGTACGGAGGAAGCGGCCCGCTCGATGGGTTCTGTAACAAACCCCTGAACTGTCTCGGCCGAGGCGCCGATGTAGGGTGTGGTGATGACGAGGGATGAGCTTTCGATTTGAGGATACTGCAGCACCGGCAGATCGATGGCAGCGCGCACGCCGACGAGCACGATGGCAAGCGAGATCACCAGCGCCACGACCGGCCTGTGCACGAAGATGTCGGTGATGCGCGGTGTGTGCTGTGCGGCGTTGTCGTCCATACGGCTGCCCCCGTCAGTGGCCGACCAGCCGGTGCGCCGCGTCCGGGTTGGCGGCAAGAGGGTGCACCAGTGAGCCGTCCCGCAGCTTAAAGGCGCCGGTGGCTGCGATGCGTTCCCCGGGGGTAAGGCCTCGGGTGATCACCACAAGATCGTTGCTGTCCGGCATGTCGCCGTCGGTCATGAGCGTCACGCTCCGTTTGCGGGCGCGGACCTCGTTGCCCTGGGCTTCCAGCACGTAAACCGCGGCACCGAGCGCGTCTCGACGGACTGCCGTGGCAGGCACCAGGGTAACCGTTTCAGCGATACCCAGCGGCACCGACACCTGAACGAACATCCCGGCCACCATGTTCGAGGTGGGTTCCAGCACTTTGGCCCGCAATCGCAGGTTGCGGGAGATGGTAGAGATCGCGCTGTCACGGGCGATGATCTCAGCAGGCAGATGTACGCCTTCGACTTCCACTTTGACCTCGGTGCCGGCCGTGAGCCCGGCGAACTCCTGCGGCACGCTGAAATCCACCCAGAGCGGCTCATTGACGCCAACCAGGTGTGTGACCACATCGCCTGCATTGAGGTACTGCCCAGTCTCGAGACGATGCAGTCCGGCAACGGCATCGAACGGGGCGGTGAGGGTTTTCTTGCTGATAGATGCCTGCAGCGCCTGCGTGCGCGCCCGCGCCGCATCGAATTCGGCGCGAGTCTGATCGCGGGCTTCCAGCGAACCAGCGCCCCGTTTCACCAGCCGCTCGGCGCGTTCGAAGGCGAGCCGGGCGATATCTTCCTGCGCGCGCGCTTCGAGTAGCTGCGCCCGCTCCTCTGCCACGTCCAACTGCACCAGCACCTGACCTTCATTCACTCGTGCGCCGGATGCAAAACCGACGCTGCTGATGCGCCCGGACATCTCGGTGCGCAGATCCGCAGAACGCGCCGGCACCACCTCACCAGTGACCCGGATCGTCGGCTCCCGTTCTGCCTGGGTGA
>JAUILW010000436.1 GCA_030432795.1 Gammaproteobacteria bacterium | reverse complement strand
ACGGCGATGCCGCTGGTGCTGCCGCCCACGGTGCTCGGCTTCTACCTGCTACTGGTAATGAACCCTACCGCGCCGCTGGGCGGCGCCTGGCTCAGCGTCACGGGCCAGACGCTGACGTTTTCTTTCGCTGGCCTCGTGATCGCCTCCATTGCCTATTCTTTGCCGTTCATGGTGCAACCGCTGCAGACTGCCTTTCAGGCTGTCGGCCGCGCGCCTCTGGAGGCGGCAGCCAGCCTGCGGGCATCCCCCGTGGATGCGTTTTTCAGCGTGGTTGTGCCGCTGTCCGCGCGCGGCTTTCTCACCGCCTGCGTGCTCACGTTTGCGCACACGGTGGGCGAGTTTGGCGTCGTACTCATGGTGGGCGGCAACATCCCCGGCGAGACCAAAGTCGTGTCGATCGCCATTTATGAGCACGTGGAGATGCTCCGCTATGGGGAGGCGCACCGCCTGTCGGCGATTCTCGTCGCGTTCTCCTTCGTCGTACTGCTGGTGGTGTACAGCCTTAATCGGCGTTTTCCGGTGCGAGTCGCCTGATGCTGTGCTTTGACGTGCGCCTGACGCTGGATGCGTTCACCGTGCAGGCCTGCGCAGATTTGCCCATGCCCGGTATCACCGCGCTGTTCGGTCCCAGCGGTGCGGGAAAGTCGTCCCTGCTGCGTACGATCGCGGGCCTGGAGAGGGCCAGTGGGCATCTGTCTTACGGGGGAAGTTCCTGGCTTGGTCCCAACATCGACCTGCCCCCGCACGCTCGGCCGGTTGGCTACGTCTTCCAGGACGCGCGGTTGTTCATGCACCGCAACGTCGCCGGTAATCTCGCCTACGCTGAGCGGCGCGGCCTCGCCGGTGCGCCGGCCATGCGGGAGGTGGTCGCCGCGCTCGACCTCGAGCCACTGCTGAAGCGAGATGTGCGCAATCTCTCCGGTGGTGAAGCGCGGCGGGTGGCGCTGGCCCGCACGCTACTCACCGGTGCCGAGCTTCTGCTGCTCGACGAACCGCTCACCGGCCTGGATGCAGCGCGCAAGCACGAAGTGATGGGCTACATCGCTGAGCTACCTGAACGCTTTTCTGTTCGTATGCTTGTTGTTACGCACAGCGTCGAGGAAGTGGTGCGCCTGGCGGCGGATATGGTGGTGATGGAGGAGGGCCGTATTCTGCATCATGGGGAATCTGCGGCGCTTCTTGAACGCCTCGACGTGCAGGCGTTGAGCGGCGGTTTCGACGCCGGCGTGATGTTGACGGCGACGCTGGACACCGTAATACCGGATCGCTTCGCCAGCATCGTGCGCATCGGCGAGCAGCGCATCACGGTGCCACAGGCCAGTGCGGCGGCGGTGGGCGATGTATTGCGCCTGCACGTGCGCGCGCGTGATGTCGCGCTGGCGCTTCACCCCGTGGAGGGGTTGAGCATCCGCAACCAGCTGCAAGGGCACCTGCTGCGGCTGGACCCGGTGGCGGGCACAGGCTACGTGGAAGCGCTGGTGGACGTGGAAGGGCAGCACCTGCGCGCGCGCATCACCATGCTCGCAGTGGAAGATCTGGCACTCGAGCTGGGTCAGCCGGTGTGTGCACTCGTCAAGAGTGCGTCTCTTGCAGCTCAGGACGCGGTCTGAGCGACTCAGGACGGGTCTTGAGCCGCCAGGCTTTCTGCATAAGGTTTGCGCGCCGCCCACAGGAAGGCGACGCCGATCACGCCGAATAGGCTCGTCATGACGATCATCGAGTAGCGCACACCTTCCGGGCCGGTAAACAGGTACTCGTTGAAAGCGCCGGCCAGCGGCGGACCAAACATCATGCCGGTGGCGCCGGTGAGCATGTATACCGCCGCTACGCGGGCGCGCAGGTTGGGTGGCGTGATCACCGGTAGCGCGCCGGAGGCGATGCCGAACGGCGAGTTCACAGCGAGCAGGGCCGGCGCGAACAGGATGAACGCCCAGGTGGCGTCAGGAGCGAATTGCAGCGCAAGCACCGCGGGTACCGTCATGATGCCGCCGATCATGCCGGCGGTGATGTTGGCGTCCATTCTGCCGCGATCCGTCAGATAGCGGGCGATGGCTGCCACCAGTATGGGGCCGAGCGGGCCGAAGATGAGAAAGATCCAGCCGAATGTCTGCGACGCTTCCGCCGCCGGTACGCCGTGGATGCGCACAAGGAACGTCACGCTCCAGAACACGAAGGCATACCCCATAAGTACCAGGGAAACGAACCCCAGATGGTGCAGGACGATGGTGCGGGTATGCCGCCGATAGAAGGCGAGGAGCTCGCTGCCACCACCCGGCTCCGGCGGCGGCGACGGTCGGCGCACCGGCTCGCGGATGATGAGAAACAGCGCCGCAAGCAGCACCCCGGGTGCGCCAACGTAGACGAACGTCTGCTGCCAGGGGGCCAGTGCGCCTACGATGGGCAGCACCAGAGGGTCTGCGTTCTCGACGATGCTGAGCACCGCGCCGCCGATGATGAAAGCGATGCCGGAACCGGCGATGGGGCCGATCTGGAACACGCTGAGGGCCAGGGGGATGTCTTTTTTCGGAAAGTAGTCGCCGATCAGCGAGGTGGTGGAAGGGCTCAGCGTTGCTTCGCCGATACCGACGCCGATGCGCGCGGCAAACACCTGCCAGTAGCTCTTCGCCAGGCCGCAGGCGACGGTGAGCAGCGACCACAGGAAGATGCCGATGGCGATGATGTGCTTCCGGCTCTTGCGATCGGCCAGCGAGGCGATGGGTACCGCCGCCACCGCGTAGAACAGCGCGAACACACCGTACAGCCAGCCGATCTGGGTGTCGCCGATATCGAGGTCCGCTTTCATCGGTTCGACGACGATGGCGACCACCTGCCGGTCGATGAAGGCCACCAGAGAGGTGACGATGAGTACGCCCACCACGAACCAGGCGTAGCGTCGGCTGGGGTAGGGTGGCTCGTGATCAGCCACGTGATCAGTCATGTGATCAGGCATTGGTGTTCACGCGCAGCCTCTCACCGCCGTGCGCGGTGTTGGTCCTGTTGAGCATCTCTCCCTCCTCTTGCCTGGACCATTTGAGCACGAAGGTGGCGGCGAACCAACGGTTGAGGCACGCTTGGCGGTTTACGACCGTTGAAGGGAGCCCCAAATGTCAAACAACGAAGCATGGATCATCGATACCTGCAGGACGCCGCGCGGCATCGGCAAACAGGGCAGGGGCGCGCTTGCCCATCTGCACCCGCAGCACCTGTCGGCCACCGTGCTCAAGGCGCTGGAGCAGCGCAACGATATTGACACCTCCGAAGTGGACGACGTCATCTGGGGTTGTTCGGCGCAACGTGGCAAGCAGGGTGCCTGCATTGGTCGCATGTCTTTGCTGGCGGCAGGCTGGAACACCGCTGCCAGCGGCGTGACGCTGGACCGCTTCTGCGGCTCCGGCATCACCTCGGTGAACTTTGC
>JAUILW010000435.1 GCA_030432795.1 Gammaproteobacteria bacterium | reverse complement strand
ACGGCTCTCCGGTCGCGACGGCGCCTGTCACGTTTTCGCGACGCACCGCCGGCCCGTATCGTCCGCGCATCCGGCGGTGCAGTGGCTGGAGGCCGATCTGGCTCGTGCCGAGGATATCGACCGTGCGACTCGTGAGATTGCTTGTCGCGCTGAGCAGCTCGACCTCACGGTGTTCACGAGCGGCCTGCTGCACACCCCCGGAATGGGTCCGGAGAAAAGCCTGGCACAGGTGGATCTGGAGCGGTTGCAGCAGGCGTGCTCGGCCAACGCGCTGGGGCCGATCTCCCTGCTTGCGGCATTGGAACCGGTGCTCAAGAAAACCAATGCACCCCGCGTGGTGATGTTGTCTGCGCAGGTCGGAAGCATCGGCGACAATCATCTCGGTGGCTGGTACGGCTACCGCATGGCCAAGGCGGCGCTCAACATGGGGGTAAGGTGTGCCGCGATCGAGGCGGCACGCTGGCGCAACGATGCGACCGTCGTAGCGCTTCACCCCGGCACCACGCTCACCGGTCTGTCTCGTCCGTTCGTTGCAAGAAGGTCGGTGCCGCCGCAGAGTGTGCATAGCGCGGCGCGGCGGATCGAAGCGTTCGCTCGCCATCTGCACCCGGATATGAGCGGCGGGTTCTACACCTGTGAAGGCGAAGAACTGCCATGGTGACGGGGTGACATGGAAAGGAAAAAGTTCCGCAGGAAGGGCGGCTTCTGGAGCCGAGTGAATCGGGCTGTTACCGAAGTCGGCATCGAGCATTTCGACGATGATTGCGCGTGGGATCAGCGCGTGAAGTTGCCTGCGTGGCAGCTGGAACGTCTGGCCGATCGCGAAGCGCAAGCGCCTGATAAGACAACACACGGGCGGCCGCTCGGAGAAGCGAAAATCGACGCAGCCTCGGTCATGCGAGCGTATCAGATCATCTTGAGGCGCGGTGTCGGCATGGGTTCGAGAACCACCTTTGGCACCTTTGCGGTTGAGACGGACTATGACGGCTACGGCATTACCCTCACCGATGGTGCGGTCCGCGTGCGGGTGCTGTTCCACAACCAGGTGAGCATCGACTCGCCGAATCGACGGGCGCTGGTGAAGTTCCGCCGCGAGCTTCACGAGTTGTTGACGTAGACGCGCTAAGGTTGGGCGCATGATTACTTACGCACCCATCGAAGCACCGCCACGCGCGGCCCTGATCAGAGAAATATTGACGCCGCTGCAGTTCGGCTCGCTGGCCCTGCAGTCACCGCTCCTCGCCGCAGCGCCTCGCGGCCGGGGGGAGCGTGTGCTGGTCCTGCCGGGATTCGGAGCCTCCGACGCCTCCACCTCGGTGCTTCGCGCCTACCTCGGCTTTCTCGGCTATCGAGTGACGGGCTGGGGGCTTGGCACGAACGATGGCGACGTGCTCGCGTTGATGGCGCGGATCAGAAGCCGCGTTGTGGAACTTGCGCGCGAGCAACCGGTGCATCTCATCGGCTGGAGCCTTGGCGGTTACATCGCGCGCGAAGTGGCACGGGATGCCCAGGACGCTGTTGCCAGCGTCATTACCCTGGGTAGCCCGGTGGTCGGCGGGCCGAAGTACACGGCCGTTGCGTCGATGTTCGACGCCGGAGAAGGCGCGCTCGATGACGTGGAGCAGATGGTTGCCACGAGATACCGGGAGCCGTTAGAGGTGCCGGTGACCGCGATTTATTCAAAGCTTGACGGCGTCGTGTCCTGGCGGGCATGTATCGATTCCTGGAGCCCCAACGTCGAGCACGTGGAAATCGTCAGCACCCACGCGGGACTCGGCTTCTCTGCGAGTGCCTTCAGCATCATCGCCAGCAGGCTGGCGCGCCAGGGCAGACGCTGACGATCAGTGCATCGCTTCGCCGCTCTCCCCGGCGGAGAGGGCGTGAGCGATGGCTTCTGCCGTGGCGAGCAACCGGTCGATGACCGCGTCGTCTTCGGCGGTAAACAGAAAACCCTGAAAAGCCGTGGTGGAAAGCTGCAGAAAGAAGTCGAGCAGATCGCCGTCCTCCTGAGCGTCGTGCAGCTGAATGGCCAGAAGGGAGAAAAAAGTCAGTGCGCGGTGGTCTTCACAGCTGTCGAGGACAGCCTTCAACAGGGGGGTGAGCTGCGACCTGGCAGCTGCAACGACGGCGGTTGGCGTGTTCGGCTCAGGCGCTGGCATGCATCACCACAGGTTGCCAGGCCCCGTCGAAGGCCTGGGTGTTCGACCAGTAAGTGCGATCGCTGCCGCCGAGTGGCAGGGTGCACACGTGTTCCGGGCGCGCTCCGCAGACGTTGTAGGAGGCAACGGTGTCGTTCGCGAAATCGACGATGAGCACGCCCGGGTGAGGGCCCGTGATGGTGCCCGCGTTGATGAGTGTGAGTGCCTGGAAGTTGACGATCACCCGAAAGTGCATGTGCCCGTTGATCACGAAGCGATATCGGCCGCGCGAGATGATGTGGTCCAGCTCCTCGCAGCGAATGGCTTTACTCCGCTCGGTGCCGGGCCAGGCCTTGCCGAGATCGTTGGTGCCGATGCCATGGCAGAGCAGGACCTTGCCGGCCACGGTGTCGAGCTCCCGCGTGCCAGGCAGGGCGCTCAGGTAGTCGACGGTTGTGCTGCAAGTCTGGTCCAGCCGATGTGCGTGATTGACGTGCCGCACCCGGTCCTGAAGCAGCCAGCGGTCGTGGTTTCCGGCAACGGCGAGTACGTCGGCATCCCTGAGCGCTGCGCTCGCGCGGATGAGGCAGCCCGGTCCGTCGGCGATGTCGCCGGTGCAGGTGACTGCGTCCACAGACTGGTGCGCGAGCCAGTCCAGCGTGCGCTGCAGGCGTTCGTGTTCGGCGTGCACGTCGCCGATCACGGCAACGCGTTGAAGGGGTTTTGGCTCGTCCACACCTTATTAAATGTGATTGTGTGTGAACGGTTCGTGAAAACGACTTGGCCACCCGCCACCGTAATCCAGGTTGCTGGAGTCGAGTCGTCTTGCTGACACCACGACGTCCGTGGCGTTGCTACACCTGATTGCCAGCGATCGATGTAGAGATCGTCCAAATCGCAAATCAGGACCTCATTATGAAAAGATGACGCTTAGACTTACCGCAGTTGCGTTTGCACTGTGTCTGGCTGGGCCTTCCATGGGCGCAGAGCGACCACCGCCGGCGACCGTGGAAGGGTACATGTGCAACTACCTGCCCGGGAAAGATCGGGCTGACTTGCTACGGATAGGAAGAACAACCGCAAATTCTGCTGGAGTACGCCGGTACTGGAAGTGGCTGTGCGCATGGCGGGCAAGCTTGGAGAGCGGGAGGACTGGAGAAACTCGTGTTTGGTTGATGCCGTTGGAATAAGGCCGTTTCAGCGCGTAACAGAGCTTGCCGTCGTTGGCGACAGAGAGGCGGTCGATGGCGAGGGGAGGTCTGGCGACATAGCGGCAGAGGCGTTCGA
>JAUILW010000434.1 GCA_030432795.1 Gammaproteobacteria bacterium | reverse complement strand
GCACCGTCACCTGCCCGACGATCGGACCTGCGTCGTAGTCAGCGGTGACGATGTGCACCGTAGCGCCGGTAGCGGTGTCGCCTGCTTCGAGCACCGCTTCGTGTACGCGGCGGCCGTAGAAGCCCTGACCACCGTACTTGGGGAGCAACGATGGGTGGGTGTTGATGATGCGGCCGGCAAAGGTTTCCAGTACTTGGGGGCCAAGGCGCTTCATGTAGCCGGCCAGCAATACCAGCTCCACGTCAGCGCGTACGAGTGCCTGGGTAATGGCCTGGTCGCGGGCTGACTCGTCTGTGTGCGTGGCGCTGCTGATGTGCAGCGTCTTTATGCCGCACTGTGCTGCGCGCTCCAGGGCGCCTGCATTGCTGTTGTTGCTGATCACCAGCCGCACGGATGCGTCGATATCCCCGCGGTTACTCGCATCGAGCACGGCCTGCAGCGTGGAGCCTTCGCCGGATGCCAGCACGCCGAGTTTCACGCGCCGGCTATCCGATAGATCGCGGTGTGCAGGATGTCTGTGGTCACGATGTCGCCGCGCTGGTAGCGAATGAGCAGTCGCACGAATTCGTGCCCCTTCTTGCGCCACTTCTCGAGCGCCGCACCCTGCACGGTGATGTCTTCGCCCACGCGCACGGCGGCCCGGTGGTGTATCTCGCTACCCACGTGAATCCATGCTGGCATCTCAAACTGTCGGGTGAGTACGGTGTTGGCAATGGAGAGGAGCCAGTGGGGGTGCACGAACTCCTGCCATAGCGCTGCGTCGTCGGATACCTGAGCTGCGTACTCGGCGTTGCGCTCGGCGTCGGTGTGCCACAGCCACGGGTCGAACGGTCGGCCGGTTTCGATGGTGTCCCAGGCAATCGGTGTGCGCTCAGGCGCCACCGGTACGTTTGAAAACACGGTGTGGTCCTGGGCTGGCCCCGCGCCATCGCGCACGTCGAGCGTGGCGAGAACCGTGCCCTGGCCGTTGCGGCACGCGTAACCCGAATCGGTTTCGCCGATCTCCAGCCAGTCGCCGTGGTAGGCGGGCTTCAGGAACCGCACGCTGGCGTTGCTGTTGGCGAGGTAGGTGGGATTTGCGGCGGCGCGCATCATGTAGCCGTACACCGCAACCCCCGGCACCAGGGCGCCGGTGAACCCCAGGCGTTGGGCGATGTCGTCGCTGTGAATGCGGTTTTCGCTCTCTTCGGCGTGGTTCTGGGCTTGGACTGAGTGCATGGATGGCATTCTAACCGTAGGCTTGTGCAGGCAGCCAGGTAACCAGCGCTTCCCAGTTGAAAATCATCACCAGGCCGATCAATTGAAGAATGATGAAAGGCACTACCCCACGGTAGATCGTGGTTACGTCGATGCCTTCCGGTGCCACACCCTTCAGATAGAAGATGGCAAAGCCCACAGGTGGTGTGAGAAAGCTTGTTTGCAGGCACACGGCGAACAGCACGGTGAACCAAACGGGGTCGAAACCGAGGTTGGCGACCACGGGCGCCACCAGAGGCAGCACGATCAGCGTGAGCTCGATCCAGTCGAGGAAAAAACCCAGCAAAAACGTGGCGAGCAGAATGCACACGACGATGCCGGTGGCCTCGAACGGTAAGCCCAGAAGGGCGCGCTCGATGAGGTGGTCGCCGCCGAGGCCGCGCAGCACCAGCGAGAATGCAGTGGCACCGAGCAGCACGGCGAAAATGAAGGCGGTGGTGCGGGTGGTTTCCTGCAGCACATCCACCCACTCCCCGCGGGTGAGGGAGCCTTTGAGCAGCGCCAGCAGCAGCGCGCCCGCTGCGCCCACCCCGGCCGCCTCGGTGGGTGTTGCCAGGCCGAAGAAGATCGAGCCCAGAACCGCCAGGATGAGAAACGCAGGCGGCAGCATGGCGCGGCCTAGATCGGCCAGGGCGCGCCAGTCCATGGGTTGCGCCTTGGCGGCAGGCGCTGCTTCGGGTTTCAGCAATCCGTACAGAAGCAGGTATGCCACATACAGGCCGCTCAGCAGCAGCCCTGGGAACACCGCCCCCATGAACAGATCGCCCACGCTCATGGCCATGCGGTCGGCCATCAGCACCAGCATGATGCTCGGCGGGATGAGGATGCCGAGTGTGCCCACGGCGCACACGGTGCCGGTGGCGAGGGTCTTGTCGTAGCCGTTCTGCAGCATCACCGGCAGGCCGAGCAGCGCCAGCAGCACCACGGAAGCGCCGATGATTCCTGTGGTTGCCGCCAGCAGCACACCGATCAGCGTGACGGTAACAGCCAGGCCGCCGCGCAGGCCGCCGAACAGCCGCGAGAAGCTCGTCATGAGGTCTTTGGCAATACCGGAGCGGTCAAGCAGCAGCCCCATCAGGATGAACATGGGCAACGCCACCATCACCCAGTTCTCCATGACGTTCCAGATGCGGTCCACGGTGATGGAGGTGTAGTGCCAGTCGAGGCCCGTGGGCAGGCCGAGATCCACTTCCAGCACAATGGCAAGCGCCGTAAAGAGTACAGAAAGCCCGCCGAGAATCCAGGCAACCGGGAAGCCGGTAAACACCAGCGCGATGAAGCTCACGAACATGAGCACGGCGAGTATTTCGTTAACGGGCATCGTCGTGTGCTCCGAAGAAGAGGAATGCCCACACCCGCGACAACCTGGCGATCACGGCGAGCAGCAGCAGCACGAAGCCGATGGGCAGCATGGCCTTGATGAGCCAGCGGAAGGGTAGGCCGCCTGGAGATGACGACACCTCACCGAGTGCGAAGCTCGATGCGACGAACGGTATGCCGTACACGAGCACCAGCGCGACGAACGGCAAGGTAAGCAGCAACGTGCCGTACAACTCCACCCATGCTTTCAGGCGCGGTGAGAAGCGCTCGTGCAGCACGTCTACGCGAATGTGCGCATCGGCCTGGTAGGCATAAGAAAGCCCCACGAGGAAGCCGAATGAGTAGAGGTGCCACTGCAGTTCTTCGAACTCGATGCGGCCCTCACTGAAGAGGTAACGCAGGATCACGTTCGCGACGATTACCAGCAGCAGCACCAGCCAGATCCAGGATAGCCAGGTGCCAAGCCGGGCCAGCCACGGGTCGATCACGCGCGAGACACGGGTCTGCGGGTACATCAGAAATCTCGCGGCAGGTAAGCGCGCGACTTCCAGTGCGCGTAGTTGCTGCGAAACTTGCGTTGCGACTCGAGAATGCGGGCAAAGTCGGCGTCAGCCGCCGCCTCGCCTTCAAGCACCTCGTTGGATACGGCCTCGAGCTCGCGCAGCAAAGGCATGGGCAGCGACTCGGCGCTCACGCCGATGGCCGGGAAGCCCGCGATGATTTCCCCTTGCAGGGCTTCTGATCGAGCGATGTTGCGAATCACGCCAGCGGTGCAGGCGGTTTCGATGAGTGCCTGGTCTGCCGGGCTGAGCGTGCGCCACTTGTCCAGGTTGACGATGAGGTGCGAGGC
>JAUILW010000433.1 GCA_030432795.1 Gammaproteobacteria bacterium | reverse complement strand
TAAGCCGCCGTACGAAAGCGTTGCCGATGTGGCCGCCACCGCCGAGCACCAGGGCCTTCACGCGAGGCTCCGCAGGGCGGTCTCGGCACCCACTTGCAGGCGCGAGCGCGCCGCCTGAATGTGCGGCGTCTCGCCGCGAATGTTGTTCGCGAGCACAGCGCCGAGCGCGTCGCGAAAACCCTGCTTGTCGGCGGCGGGCGCGTGGTCGATGAGCGAGCACAGCGCCCGCATGGCGAGGTAGTGAGCCCCGTCACGACGCGCCAGCGCCAGGGACCGCTGCAGGCTCTGCACGCCTTCCTCCTGGCGGCCGAGCAGGATCAGCAGCTCGCCGCGAATTCTGTGGCAATCCGGTTCGATATAGCGCCCCACCCGCTTCTCGCACACAGCGATGGCCCGTTCGATGCTCTCCAGAGCCGCTTGCATATTGCCGCACTTGAGCTGCGCTTCGGCCAGCGTGTAGAGGCTATGCGCCCAGGAGTTGTCGCTGTTGCCGTCGTAGAGACCTTCGACGATCTCCTCGAGGTCGCCCAGCGCCGCCAGGTCACCCTGACAAGCGGACACATAGGCTCGATGCATCCGCGCATAGCTGAGCCACTCGCTGAAACCGTAGCGCTCGGAAAGCTCGAGCGCGCTGGTGGCCATGTCCATCACCCGCTGCAGCGGCGAGCCGATATCTTCATGTACGGCGCAGGCATAGCACAGTGTCTGCACCACGACGAAAGGATCGTCTGAGCGCTGTGCCGCTTCCAGCGCCTGGCTGAGCAGATTCGTAGACGCCACCACATCGCCGTGCAATGCGTCTGACCATGCGAGCACGAGGTTGGCGATGTAGAGCACATCCCCTGCCACCACACTTTCATCTTCCACATCGCGGGTAACCGCACGCTCCAGCAGGTTGCGGGCTCGGTCGATCTCGCCCAGATAGAAGGCGTTACAGCCCTGCGTGAAGGTGGCGACCCGCGGACGACGGGGGTGCGCGCTGGCCTCGGCAAGCTGCGCCAGCACCGCGGCCGCATCACCGGCGGCATCCACCTCGCAGCGCACGGCCTTCAAACCCCAATAGCCCACATAGAACTCGAATGGATCGACCTGCACCTCCCCTGCATCGAGCATGTTGCGGGCCTGCTCGTAGGTCGCCGCGAGCGTGTCGTCTGAGTAGCTGCGCAGAATGGTGAGGAGCTGTGTGTTGGCCAACAGCAAGGCAAACCGCAAGTCGCGCACTTCCTGGGTGGCAGGCGTGTGGCCCAGCATGTCGAGGGCGCGGTCATAGGCGAGCTGCGCTTCCACATAGGCAGAGCGCCGGCTGGAATGTCGACCTGCGTCGTAGTACGCCTGCGCGGCTTCCTCGTAACGTTCTGCCCGGTCGAGGTGCAACGCGTACAGATCCACCTGCCGATCCGACGCGCCAGCTAAAGCATCGGCCACCGCCCCATGCAGACGGCGACGGGTCTGGCGCAACAGGGAGTCGTAGGCAATCTCCTGGATCAATGCGTGGCGAAACACGAACCGCGTCTGGCTGCCGCCGAGCGGCAGGATGAGATCGGCCGCCACGGCACGGGCAATGCTCTCTTCGATCACTTCCGCCGACCTGCCGGACACCGCCTCGAGCAACGGCCGGTCGAAGCGACGGCCGATGAGTGCACCAATCTGCACGGGCTCTTTGTGGCTGCCCAGAGAGTCCAGCCTGGACATCAGCGAGTCGCGCAGAGAGATCGGCACCTGCTCGCCGCCGGCAACATCAGCGCCTGCTTCACGCACGGCGCGGCTCAGCTCCTCGAGGAACAGCGGCACGCCGTCAGACCGGTCGAGGATCTGCGCAACCAGAGCATCGCTCAACGTACCGCGATGCCCTTCGACGAAGGCACGCGCGGCTTCCTGCGTGAAGGGCGCGAGCGTCAGGCGCTCCAGCCGCTCCACCTCGGGCCACGAATGCTCGAAGCCCGGACGGTGCGAACAAATCACGAGCGCCGGGCGCATGGCGAGACCGAGCCCCAGCTGATCCACCACGTCGAGGCTGGAAGGGTCCGCCCAATGCAGGTCCTCGAACACAACCAGCCGATGGCGCTGCTCTGCCAACCGCAGGATCAGCTCGGCCAGCAGGCGCCGGGTTTCGCGGCGCTTGACCACCGGCGATGCCTGCATGGCATGCGCCCGCTCGGTGCTGAGAAATTCCACCATCAGATCGGTGTCGAGGGCATCGTTGAGCCCCACCACGGCCAGGCAATCGCGTACCGCTTCGCGGAAACCCGCATCTGTGGGACGCACGCGCAGGCCGAGCTGACGCGGCAGCGCTTCGAGCAGCGGCGCGAACGGCGTATTGCGCTGATAGGCGGCACATCGATAAACCAGGGTAGACGCCGCATCCGCCACACGAGAGACGAGCTCCCGGCCCAGGCGCGACTTTCCCATGCCCGCCTCACCGCTCAGCAACACCAGCCGGCCTTCGCCCGCCCGCACGGCTTCATGCGCCGACAACAGCCGCGCCAGCTCTTCCTCACGACCGACAAACGCCGTGCGCTCCGCTTGCGCCGCGGCAGGTGCGGTTTTCAAGCCTTCCACCAGATACAGGTCTGTGGGTTTGGCAATACCTTTGAGCTGTCGGGTACCGGCAAAGGTGCAGGCAACGCCGGCATCGAGCAGCGCCAGAACATCACCGCTGATCAGGCACTGCCCCGGTTCCGCGGCTGCCTGCACGCGCGCGGCGGTGTTCGGCACCGAGCCTGTGGCCAGATGCTCCACACGATCGCCGCCGCCGATCACGCCCGTTACCGCAAGGCCCGCATGAATGCCGATGCGCATGAGCGCCGGCATGCCGATATCGACGCGAATCTCCTCGGACACGCGGTCGATGGTTTCGAGGATTTCCAACGCCGCCCGCACAGCGCGCGAGGCATCGTCCTCATGCGCCGTGGGATAGCCGAAATAGACGAGGATGCCGTCGCCCAGGTACTGGGCAATGTGGCCGTCGTAGCGCTGCACGACGAGGCGCGCAGCCGCCTGGCAGCGCTGTATCACGTCGAGCATCTCTTCGGGGTCGAGACGTTCCGCCATGCCGGTGGAGTCCACCAGATCGCAGAACATCACGGTGAGGTGACGACGTTCTTCCGCCGTAGCCGGCGCCGCCGCCAACGGCTGGCCGCAGCCGCCGCAGAAGCGCATGACACTCGGGTTGTCGAACTGGCAGCTGGGGCATAGCATCGGTTACATACTCGCACGGCTCAGGCGGCAAACCAATGCGTAGGAACCGCAGCAGGCAACCGATCGCTGCTTCTTTCCGGCTCCCGGCCTCGGTATACCCATGCACCGGTTGAGCCCGCTCGATGAGGTGTACACCGCCGCCGACTCCGAACACACGCCGATGCACGGCGGCGAGCTGCAGATCTATCAACTACCCGATGGTCTGAGTGCACAGGAATGGCTGGCGCAGGCAC
>JAUILW010000432.1 GCA_030432795.1 Gammaproteobacteria bacterium | reverse complement strand
GGTGTTTGTTGCGGACAGAAACGAAGCCATGGTGTAGGCGTGTGCGTAGTGCAGCTCCACACCATCGAACCCCGCCGCCTTCACTCGGCCAGCGGCTTTGGCAAAGAGCTCCGGCAGCACGTTCGGAAGATCCGCGATGTGCGGCAGGTGCGTATCCGTCACCCGTTCCCGATAGCCAAGTGCCAGCGCATCGTACTCACGTTCGTCGAGCACCTGGCGCAGCGCCTCGTCATCTAGCTCGGCGAGGCGCGCACGCGCCGCGCGCTCATCCTCCACGCCCAGCGCCTGCAGGTGTTCCGGCCGGATCGCCAGGTGGCGTTCGAAATACTTGGCAGGATCGGGTCGTCGCCGCACGGCGAGAAAGTCGATGAGCTGAATATACAGACGCGTGTGCCCGCCGCTCTCCCTACGCACCCGTTCGGCGATGCGGGCCAGACCCGGCACGAAGCGATCATCTCCTGCCCGCAGCAGCGGTCCGCTCGGTACATCGCGTATGCCGGTAGCCTCCACGACGATGGCGCCGGGGCGACCGCGGGCAAAGCGCCCGTACCAATCGACGTTGTCATCGGTGACCTCGCCGCTTTCTTCCGCGCGCCACGGCACCATGGCGGGTACCCAGGTGCGGTTCTCCAAGGCCAACGCCTGGTAGGCGAGCGGCTGGTAGAGCACGGAAGCACCAGCCTCGGCTGCAGAGGGCCACTCGCCAGTTGACGGCTTGTACTTGATGCGCTCCGACGGCTTCCACATGGTGTCAGTTGCCCTGAAACACCGGTGTTTCCTTCGCCACGAACGCTTTGTAAGCGCGCTCGAAATCTTTCGTCTGCATGCAGATCGCCTGGGCCTGCGCTTCGGATTCAATCGCCTGTTCCAGGCTCATGCACCACTCCTGATTCAGCATGGTCTTGGTCATGCCGTGCGCAAAGGTCGGGCCGCTGATGAGCCGTCGGGCGTGGGCGCGGGTCGCCTCCGCAACATCGCCTTCCACCAGCTCGTTGAAAAAGCCCCAGCGCTCGCCCTCCTCGGCGCTCATCATGCGGCCGCTGAACAGAAGCTCCGACGCGCGACCCTGACCGATGATGCGCGGCAGGATCGCGCAGGCGCCCATGTCGCAGCCGGCGAGGCCCACGCGGGTGAACAGAAATGCCGTTTTGGCGCGCTCGGTGCCGTAGCGCAGGTCGCTGGCCATGGCGATGATCGCACCCGCGCCGGCACAGATGCCGTCCACAGCCGACAGAACGATCTGCGGGCAGGCGCGCATGGCCTTCACCAGGTCACCGGTCATGCGCGTGAAGCGCATTAGCTCCACCATGTCCATGGCCACCAGCGGGCCGATGATCTCGTGTACATCGCCACCGGAGGAAAAGTTGCCACCAGCGCCGGTCATGACCACCGCGTGCACGTCATCGGCATAGGCGAGATCCCGGAACAGATCGCGAAGCTCTGCGTAGGAGTCGAAGGTGAGCGGATTCTTGCGGTCCGGCCGGTTCAGCGTGATCGTGGCGACGCCATCGTCGAGCTGCCACAGGAAATGCTCGGCCTGGTAGTCCGCAAAGGTGCGTGTCTTCATGTGGTTTCTCCCCCGCTGATGGAAATACATTGCCCCGTGACGCTGCGCGCCGCATCGCTCACCAGCCACAGCACCGCCGCTGCGACTTCTTCCGGCTCGATGAAGCGCCCCTGAGGGTTACTGGAAGCCAGCGCCGCCCGTGCCTGTGCTTCGTCCCGGCCGGTTTTGTCGATGATGTTGTCGAGCGAGGCACGTAGCAGATCCGTCTCGGCAAAGCCCGGACAGATGGCATTGATGGTGACATCGCTCGCGGCATACTCCGCAGCCAGCGCGCGGGTGAGCCCCACCAACGCGTGTTTGGACGCAACGTATGCGGCGACGTAACCGTAGCCTTTCAGCCCGGCGGTGCTGGCGATGTTGATGACCCGGCCGCCACCGCGCTTGGCAAGCGCTGGCAGCACGGCGCGTGTGCAGTAGAAGGCACCGTGCACGTTCACCGCGAACGTGTCGTGCCAGTGCTCTTCATCCATACGCGAAAACGGTGTGCTCGGCGCGATACCGGCGTTGTTGACAAGCACATCCACCGGCGCATCAAGCGCTGCGAAGGCATCCGCCACCGCCGCTGCGTCGGTAACATCCACGCCTGAGGAGCGGCTCATCACCGTGGTGCGAAAGCCCGCGCCCTGCAGGGCCTGCACGATTGCAGCACCGATGCCCCGGTTACCGCCGGTCACCACCGCGTGTTTCATGCGCCCCCCTTCGGCACCAGCGCCAGCACCCGCAGTGGGCTGCCGGAGCCTTTACGAATCTTCAACGGCGCGGCAAAGATCACACTACCCGTAGGCGGCAGCAGGTCGAGGTTGGTCAGGCACTGCAGGCCGTATTTGCCGGCGCCATGCATGAAGTAGTGGCACGGGTACGGGGGGTTGAGATGTTGCGCCTGACCGGCATCGGTACCGATGGCCTCGCTGCCGAAACCCAAAACGTCACGATCCAGCAGGAAGCGCACGGCACCCGCATCGGGACCCGGCGTGTGCTGCCCTTCCTCGTCGTAGTTCTGATATTCCCGTGGGTCGGCGCGCTTGGACCAGTCGGTGCGCATCAGCGCCCAGGCGCCGGCGGGAATGCGGCCATGCTCGGCCTCCCAGCGTTCGAGGTATTCCTCCGTGAGGAGAAAGTCCGCATCCTGTTGCGCCTGTGCGGAGCAGTCGAACACCACCGCCGGCGCCAGCATGTGCTCCACCGGCAGCGAGTCCACCGCGTTGTTCGGCAGGTTGCGGCCGGATATCCAGTGGATGGGCGCATCGAAGTGCGTGCCGGTGTGCTCGCTGCAGGAGAAGTTGTTCCAGTACCAGCTCGGCCCCCGGGAGTCGTAGGCAGACACCTCCTCGATGCGAAACGGCTGACACTGACCCATTTCCGGCGGCAGGGAGAGCTGCGGAAACTCCGGCGACAGGGTCTGAGTGAGGTCGATCATCTCCACATCGCCACCGGCGACCGCCGCGACGAGTTGGCCCAACAGGTTTGTGCTCATAGGTCCCTCTCAGCCCCTCAGGTGAAACTCATGCTGCCGACCGACGTGCCGCCGCAGACGAAGAGCAACTGACCGGTGACGAAATCCGCCTCATCGCTCAGGAAAAACTCGACCGCTCGGGATACGTCCGACGGCCGTCCGAGGCGGCCCACCGGCACGCGCCCAGCCACACGCTCGATCTGCTCGGTGCCCTTGGGCACCACGTCGTTGAACATTTCGGTGTCGTCGATGGGGCCAGGTGCCACCATGTTTACGGTGACGCCGAACGGTGCAAGCTCCAGCGCCCAGGTGCGGCCCATACCCACCATGCCGGCCTTGGTGGCGGAGTAAACGGTGCGCTTTTCAAGCCCGACGATGGCGCGCGTGGTCATCAGCACCACGCGACCGTGGCCCGCGGCGCGCATCTGCG
>JAUILW010000431.1 GCA_030432795.1 Gammaproteobacteria bacterium | reverse complement strand
CTGGATGAGTTCGCGGAAACCTACGCCGGCAGTGGCCACGCCGCCGACATCGACATACGCCGCGCGCAGATACATCTCAATTGGCTGGGCGATACGTCCACCGCCCAGAACATCGTTCGTGACCTGCTGGCCGTGCGGCCGGATCTGCGCAGTGATGTGCGCCTAAAAAGGCTCCTTGCTGCCGCTCAGCCCTCCGGCTGATAGGGCGGCGCACCGAGCAGCTTGCGGATCTTGTCCGGTATCTGGATCGCCTTCAGCTCACCGTTATCCTGAATCTCCGCATACACGCGTGTTGCTGTACCCGTGGTCACCAGGCTGTTATCGGCGCGCTTGGTGGCGCTGCAGTCCCAGGTGAGCGTGGATCTGCTGATGTCCTTGAGCTCGAGGCGCGTTACAAGGCGCTCGCCATAAGCCGCCGGGCCAACGAACTCGAAGTTCACCCGCCCCATGACAAACGCGGTGCGATCTTCCTCCACCATCTGCTTCACCGGGTAGGCCGCCTCGGCGAAAAACTCATGCTCGGCGTCGTTGAACCACGCGAGCATGCGGGGAAAGTAGACGAGCCCGAACGGATCGGATTCACCCCACTCGACGGTGATCTCACGGTAGTACACCAGCATCGCAAACCTCTCCTGAACACCAAACCTCGCAGTCTACCCAAAGGCTGCGCGCAAAAAAAAACCCGCACCGCTATCGCGGTGCGGGCTGATCGTGCCGCTCAGGCCGTTACTCGGCGCCGAACGTGTACCGGAAACCCACCTTGATCATGCGACCGAAGGGGTTGTGCGTGTACGGATCGTAGTTGAGGTCCGTAGACGCCTGCGGCGGATCTTCGTCCGTCAGGTTGATCACCGACACCGACAGGAACAGATTGTCCATGATGGTGGTGTTGTAGTGCAGATCAACCGTCCACTGCTCGTCGATGTCGGCGAGCTGCGGCAGGATCGTCGGGTCCGTGTCCTCGTAGTCGGTGACATACCGCGCCACGAGATTCACGCGATGGTTGCCCAGCACGTAGCGAACATAGGCGTTGGCCTTCAGGTCCGGCAGGGACTGGAAGGGGCTGTTGCCATCGTTCAGGAAGCCAGCGAAATCACCGCCCGGCGCCAGCAGCGCACCGCCGATATCGACGAAGTCATCGCTTTCGTACTCGAGCGTATAGGTACCTTCCATCCCAACGGTCAACGTGCCGCCGGCGACTTCGAAGAAGTCGTAGCTCGCCTGCCAGTCGATACCGGAGGTGGTGATGTTGGAACCGTTGATGATGTTCACCACCGTGCGCTGCAATCCTGCCGCATCGGTACCCAGTGGGAAGATGTGGGCCCGCAAAGCGGTACAATCGGACGTGCCTACGCCGGCGCCGCCGTCGAAGCAGCCCTGACCGAGATACGCCGAGACGATCTGGCCTGCGCTCTCCGTTTGTAGCGGATCATCAAAGTCATAGCGCCACCAGTCGATAGAACCGTAGAAGTTCTCGTTCTGATAGACGAAGCCCAGGTTGGTGGTCACTGCTGACTCCGGCTCCAGATCCGGGTTGCCGACATTGTCCACGGCCTTGAAAGCGTTCACCGCCGAGTTGAACTGCAACGAAGTTGCCGTGCCGGACAGAAAGCTCTGCGGCGGGCCGCGGAACGTGGTGGAAGCTGAGCCGCGAATGGAGAACTCATCAGTCACATTCCAGGAGAAGGCTAGTTTCGGATCGACCGTTGAACCTACCTCGCCGCCGTAGTCTTCGAAGCGAAGCGCAGCCTGTACGTTGAGGCGGTCGGTAATCGGCAGGTTCAACTCGCCGAATACGCCGTAGACAATACGACTGGTGCTCTCTTCCTCAGACGCCGCCAGAAACGCCAGGCGCCCGGTTTGCGGATCGCAGTCCAGAGACGGCGTGAAGCCGAGCGTCACCGCCAGCGGATCGGTCCACGGGCAGGGGTTCAGGTTGCGATTGGCGATGTCAGCCAGCTCGAAATCGAAACGTTCCCGCCGACTCTGTGCGCCTACGGCCCAACCGACGTTGCCGCCGCCAAGCTCGATGCCCGATTCGCCGCTGAACACAGCTTCGAACACCAGCAATTCGTTTTCCGTGAACGAGCTGGTCTCCGTAAACAACCAATCCATCAGTTCGCGGGAGTTGGCCAGCGCCGGATCGAAATCCGGGTTGACGAAACCGTTGACCACAGAACGTTCGATGCCATTGGAGAACGGGTTGTAGTACTGGCAACCGCCCTGTCCGAACGTGCCGCCGGCTACCGCCGCAGCGCGATCACAGTTGGGCCCCCCCAGGCCGCGCATAGCGAAGCCCATATTTTCGATGAACATGTCATCGCCTTCCAGCTCACGCTCACGCTGGGAGTAGCTCACGCTCAAAGCGTAGTCCACGCCGTTGTCCCAGCTACCCTCAAGGGCCACTGCAAAACGGACAGTTTCCGTGTCGCGCACACCGTCTTCCGGCTCGCCGAACTCACCCGTGACGCCACGTGCGCGGTTGATGGGGATGGCGATACCGGTCTGCGGCAGTGCGGGGTAGTCCTGACGCAGCCGCACCAGACCCGGATGGTCGGGCAGCGCGATACGGTCGGCACCGAACAGCGACTGCGGCGGGTAGGACGGTGACGTCTTCCACTCCGGCAGCTCGATGTGCGACCACAGTGCTTCTACATGCAGGGTCATATCGTCGCTGAGATCGTAGTTGAGCTGCGTGAAGATCTTCGTGCTTTCCGTTTCTTCCACCAGGTTGTCGAAGTAGGTGAACTGGAAGCCACAACTGTTAGCGGAATCGCGGAACGCGCCCAATTCCTGGCAACGCGGGTCTGGTATCACGCCTGCGGCGGGAAACAGGATGTTTGCCGGGTGCGCGATCGATGACCAGCCGCCCTGGGTGTTCTCAGAAAATGGCCGCACTGCCCAGTCGCGCTCTTTGAACGGGATCTCTTCACGCTCGCCGTAGGCACCAGCAATCATCCAGTTCCAGCGGTCGCCGGACAGGCCGTAGGCCATATCGACGTTCCAGTCACCGCCATCATCGATGGCCTGATAGTCACCGCCGATCTCGAAGCCCTCGATATCGGTACGGGTGATGAAGTTCACCACACCGCCGATGGCATCGGAACCGTAGAGGGCGGCAGCGCCGTCCTTGAGCACCTCGATGCGGCCGATGGCGTAGGACGGCATGGCATTGATATCCACGCCCTGGGTTTCCGTTGCCACGTGGCGTCGGCCGTTCAGCAGTACCAGCGTGCGCGCAGCGCCAAGGCCGCGCAGGTTGATGGTGGCAACGCCTTCGTTACCCTGGCCACCGTTCGTCTGGAACTGGTTTGTTTCACCCAGGTTGCCCGAAGCAATACTGAGATTGCGGACCATTTCGACGATGCTAGGGTTGCCGACGTCCTGCAGGTCTTCCCGGCGCAGTACATCCACCGGCAACTCCGCGTCTTCGGGCGTGCCTTTGATGTACGAACCGGT
>JAUILW010000430.1 GCA_030432795.1 Gammaproteobacteria bacterium | reverse complement strand
GCCAACCTCGACCGAATCCAGATCATCAAGGGCTGGACAGACGCGCTCGGCGCCAGCCACGAACAGGTGTTCGATGTCGCCTGGTCCGGCAAACGAAAATCGGTTGATGGGCTCCTGCCGTCAGTTGGAGACACCGTGAACCCATCTAGTGCCTCATACACCAACGATATTGGCAGCGCTGCCCTCAGCGGCTATTGGAAGGATGAGGCGTTCGATCCGCGCCAACCTGCCTTTTACTACGCTCGCATTCTCGAGATACCCACACCGCGGTGGTCCACTTACGATGCCAAGGTGCTCGGGCGCGTACCTGCTGAACCTACGGCAATTCAGGAGCGGGCGATCACATCCGCTATCTGGTACCAGCCATAGCGGAGCTGATTCTGCGCAGTTACCGATCGACAACCTCAACAAGCGCCTTCGCCTGCTGCAACAGCGGCTCTCCCCTGCCCTCCTCATAGCCCAGATACAGCTGCTTGAACGCGCCCATGTGCGGCGCCGCCGCTGCCGGTTCGTAGGTGAAGAAATCTACCATCGCACGCATCTCCTGCGTGCGCGCCCCGTTAGCACGGGACAGTGCCAACGCCTGCTCGAAGTGTCCGACGGCCTCTGCAGAGTCCCCCCGCAGCGAGGCGAGCCAGCCCCGTTGTCTCTCCAATTCTGGTGCGTGCCCGCAGCCGAGATTGCTGCGCGCCAACACTCCGCAGCGCTCCAGGAACTCCGCACCGGTGCGCAGATCACCGCGCGCCAGGAGAACATCCACGACGCGGCAGAGGTTGTAGCCCGAAGTCACCGCCGCAATCTCCGGCGCGAACATCTCCCGTGTAGCTTCCACATCGCCGGCAGAGTCATCGCCGGCAAGGTAGCGGGCCCAGTTGCGCGTGTTTTCCGCGAATCGATGCCATCGCGACATGTCGTGCTGGCGCGCAACCTGCACCAGCTCTTGCGCACGGGCTTCGATGGCTGCCGGCGAGCGGCGCATGTCCCAGTCGCAGTACAGCGCCCAGGCCAGCGCCTGCGCGTGCGCAAAAGCAGCTTCATGTTCGCGGGCGATCCGCAGGGTATCCTCGATGAGCCGGCTGGCCTGATCCGGAAAGCCCCGCAGGCTCAGACACCAGCTCATGACGATGCGGCAGAGTAGCGGCCCGCCGTCCAGATCTCTGCGGGACTGGCCGAATGGTCCGTCACGCTCGATCAGCGCCAGACTCTCAGCAAGATGTTCGTGTGCTTGTTGCAACTCGCCACAATAGAAATGCGTGGAACCGACGGCGAATCCGGCATGGATCAGCAGCGACGTCTTGCCCGATCGCGCTGCGCAATCGAAGCACGCCGCAGCTGCTCGGCGGCTTTCGTGCGGATGCCCGCGCATGGAATGGAATGCAAAGGTAGTGGAAAGCGCCGGGTACTGATCCGCATCGTTGGCGCGATCGGCGGTCAGAGCCGTCAGACGGTCCATGATCGGCCGAAGCTCCTTGTCGCCGTAGCCGCCCTGGCCGCTGATTGGTTGCGCAAGGCCAAACAGAAGCTCACGCTCGATGTCGTCGCGCGCCTTCCCCTCCGGCAGCTCGTACAAAAGCCCCTGAGCCCGGCGATACAGCCGCACGGACTCAACCAGGGCAGCCCTGTGGTTCGCGCGCGCCGCCGCCTTGATGTACGCATGAATGGCCGCCTCGATCCGCCCGGCACCTTCGTAGTGGCGCGCGAGTGTTTGCGGCTCCTGCTCAGCAAGATCGGGAAAGCGTTGCTCGATGGCGTCAGCAACCTGCGCGTGCAGCGCCTTGCGGCGGCTCTTGAGGAGCGTTTCGTAGGCGGTGTCCTGAACCAGAGAGTGTCGAAAACGCAGCGATGCGTTCCTGCCGGAGCCCAACCTCTGCAGTAGCCCGGAGTCCACCACCCGTTGCACGCCGTCTTCAAGTTCCACATCGCCAAACCGACCTGCAGCCTGCAGCATCCGCAGATTGAAGCTGCGGCCGAGCAGCGCGCCGATCTGCGCGATCTCTTTGGCCGGCCCGAGCGCATCGATACGCGCGAGCAACGAGTCCTGTAGAGACCGGGGCACCAGATGCTCCAGATCGATGCGCTCCCGCACCTGCCTTTTGACCGACAGGGAAAGCTCTTCCAGATACAGCGGCACGCCGTCTGCGCGCTCGAGCAACTGGCGCACCACCGCGGGTGCGGCTTCGCCGTCCAGGCAGGACTCGATGAACAGGCGCGCATCCGCCTCGCCGATGCGCGCAACCTCCACACTCCGGTGGTGGTTCTGCGCCGGCCAATGAGGCTCAAAGTAGGGCCTGGCGTTGATGATGACGAGCACACGACTGCCCATCAGCCCATGCGCGGCGGCGGCCACCAAGTCGAGCGTGGACGGATCGGCCCAGTGTGCGTCCTCCACGGAAAAAACCAGCGGCGCCCCGGCTGATGCCTGCCGCATCCAGCGGAGAAGCGTCTGGTAGGCTTCGTCGCGGCTCACCCCGCGACCGGCGATCAGCCCCAGCAACGCGGCAAAGTAGCGGGCGTCGTCCGCCACCATATCCTGACTCTGCAGCCACCGTTTGAGCTCTTCGAACCGCTCCGCGTCGCTCGATCCGTCAGACAGGCCGATACGGCCCTTGAGCATCTCCGCCAGCGGATAGAGATCGACGTTTTCGTGGTAGCTCGAACAGCGCGCAACGAGCCACTGCGCGGAATCCGATACCCGACGCTTGAACTCCGCCAGAAGCCTGGACTTGCCGATACCGGGCTCGCCGCGCACCACCACGAGCTGACCGCCGCCGGACTCGGCACGCGCGAAGCTGTCCAGCAGCACCGCAAGCTCGTTGTCTCGGCCGACGAACGGAGTCTGGGCGCGTTCATCGTCTGCGCCGCGCACACCGCGCACCAAATACACTTCCACCGGCTCCGCCACACCTTTCAGCATGTGGCTGCCAGCCGCTTCAGCACGCAAGTGGCGCTGCACGATCTCGAAAGTTGCGGCAGTGATCAGCACTTCATCCGGCGATGCCAGACTCTGCACACGCGCCGCCACATTGGGGGTCGAGCCGAGCGCCAGCTGGTCGGCGCGCTCTCCTACGCCGACGCTGCCCGAAACCACCGTTCCAGTGTGCACGCCGATACGCGCCCGCACGCGGGTGCCATGGCGCCGTTCCAGATCTTCGCTAAGCGCCAGCATCGCGGTGATGACTTCGAGCCCGGCACGCACCGCGCGCACCGCATCGTCCTCGCGAGCCTTGCGAAAGCCGAAGTACACGAGCACGCCATCGCCGAGGAACTGCGCGATGTAGCCATCCCAGCGTTGTACGATCTGCGCCACCGCATCCTGATAGGCGCGGATGATGGAAAGATACTCTTCCGGGTCCACGGACTCGGACAGCTGAGTGGAGTTGACCAGATCACAGAACATCACCGTGAGGTGACGGCGCTCGACGTTGCTGCCCGCTGCCGGAGATCCTCCCAGCGGGTGCCCGC
>JAUILW010000429.1 GCA_030432795.1 Gammaproteobacteria bacterium | reverse complement strand
CCGTGGAAAGACTCTATACCGCTGCTGAGAGCCGTGAGGTAGACCGCCGCGCAATCGAAGATTGTGGCGTGGCGGGCTTCGACCTCATGTGCCGGGCGGCCCGCTTCGCAAGCGATGTGTTCACGGCTCAGTGGCCGGACGCACGGACGGCATGCGTGCTTGCCGGGCGGGGCAACAACGCGGGTGACGGTTACGTGCTCGCAGCCATGCTCCAGGCGATCGGCATCCGTGTGACCCTGCTGCAGGTAGGGCTGGCGCCGGATCGCGGCGACGGTGCCCTGGCGGTTACCTACGCGCGTGAGCGCGGCGTTGAGGCCGCGCCCTTTGCGGGGGGCGTGGCAGGCGAAGTGATCGTCGATGCGCTGCTTGGCACCGGTGTGTCCGGGGCGCTGAGGCAGCCTTACGTGGACGCGGTTCGGGCCATCAACGATACGTCCTCTCCGGTGCTCGCCATCGACCTGCCCACCGGATTGAATGCGGACACCGGCGGCGCGGTGGGTGATGCGGCGGACGTGGTGCGCGCTGATGTGACGGCGACGTTCATCACCCGCAAGATCGGTCAGCACACCGGTCTCGGGCTCGAAGTGTGCGGCGTGCTGCACTACCACGACCTGAACACGCCAAGCGCGGCATATCACGGCGGTGTTGCCTGGCTTCGTGACGTTCGATCGCCAGAACCGTTGGCGGTAAACAGCTACAAACATGCCCGCGGACACGTCGTCATTGTCGGCGGTGACACCGCCATGGGCGGTGCGGCGATTCTCGCAGGAGAGGCGGCGCTGCGCAGCGGCGCCGGTATGGTGACGCTCGCCACGCGGGTAGAGCATCGTTCCCCGGCGCTCGCCAGGCGGCCTGAGCTGATGGTCGTGGATGCCGACGATCGCGCCGCGCTCGAGCAACTTCTTGGTCGCGCTTCCGCGGTTGTGCTGGGCCCAGGTCTAGGGCGCAGTATGTGGGGTCGAGGGCTGTTCGAGTTCGTCATGCAGCGGGCACCAAAGCAGCTCCTCGTGGATGCCGACGGTTTGTTTCACCTGGCAGACACTGGCCTGCAGGGCGCTGCCGTGATCACGCCACACGTGGCTGAGGCGGCACGCCTGCTCGATATACATGCTGCTGACGTGCAGGCGAATCGGCCACAGGCAGCACGGCTACTCAACGACGCCTATGGTGCTTGCGTGGTGTTGAAAGGTGCCGGCAGCGTGATTGCCGGGGGTGGACGTCTTGCGGTGTGCGGCCGGGGTACACCCGCAATGGCTACCGCCGGTATGGGAGACGTCTTGTGCGGCGTGGTAGCTGCAGGGCTGCGTCCGGTGGCTGAAGCCGAGTTCGATGCGGTGTGCCGTGCGGTGCTCATCCATGCGGTTGCGGGCGAGCGGGCAGAGCAGCGCATCGGCCAACACATCGTCGCCAGCGACCTTTTTGCGGAGCTCGCTCGACTTTGACCACGGTGTATCTGGAAGACGAGGCGGCGACCGTCGCCTGGGGCGAAGCGCTCGCCGCCCGGTTGGAAAGCCAGTATCGAGGCGATGCCTGCATTTATCTTCAGGGTGATCTTGGTGCCGGCAAGACGACGCTGGTACGGGGGGTGCTGCGCGGCTTTGGCTATGACGGTGCTGTGAAGAGCCCGACCTACACGTTGCTCGAGCCCTACACCCTGGCGCGAGGTTTGGTCTACCATCTGGATCTCTATCGAATTGGTCACGGCGAGGAGCTCACCTTCGTCGGCCTGGATGAGCTGCTGCAGGAAGCGGCTGTTAAACTCATCGAGTGGCCTGATCGGGGTGCAGGTTACCTGCCCCCGGCGGACATCGTGCTGACGCTCACGGTGGCCGGGTCGGGCCGGCAACTCGAAGAACGGATACTCTGAGGCTATGTCGAAAGCGTTCGTATTTTTGTTATTTTTGCTGGTGCCACCGGTCCTCTCACATGCCAACACGCTGCAGGGCGTGCGCATGCACGAAGCGCCGGATCACACCCGCGTGGTGGTCGATACCTCTGCGCGTGCGGACTATCAGGTATTCACTTTGGACGGCCCGCCCCGGGTCGTCATCGATCTGCAGGGCACGCAGGCGCGCAGCGGTTTCGACCCTTCTGTGGCTGGTGTAGGTCGTAAACGTATCGAAGCGGTGCGCGGGGCGGCACGGGGCGGAGACTACCGGCTTGTGCTCGAGCTGAAGAACCCGCTCCGCCCCAATGCCTTTTCGCTTGCGCCGGTGGCGCCGCACGGCCACCGGCTGGTGATCGATCTCTATGGGACCAGTAAAGCCAAGCCCGCGGTGCGCAAAGCGCCGAAGGCAGATCGGGACATCCTGGTGGCGGTGGATGCAGGGCATGGTGGTGATGACCCCGGTGCCATCGCCGCCAACAAGAAGCGCGAGAAAGACGTGGTGCTGCAGATCGCCCGCAGAATTGCGGATGGCCTGAACGAGCTGGAAGGCTTCAGTGCCATTCTCGTGCGGCGCGGTGATTACTACATCTCTTTGCGCAAGCGCATGGAGATTGCCCGCGAGGCCCGCGCTGATCTATTCGTTTCGGTGCATGCCGATGCTTTCAAGAGCGCAAGCGTGGACGGTGCTTCGGTGTATACGCTGTCGGATCGCGGCGCGAGCTCGGAGACGGCGCGGTGGCTGGCCGCCAAGGAGAACCAGGCAGACCTCATCGGCGGTGTGGGTGATGTCAGCCTGGACGACAAAGACCCTGTGCTGCGGTCGGTGTTGCTGGATCTGTCCATGGATGCCAACCGCTCAGCGAGCATCGAAGCAGGTAAAGCCATCCTCGCGGCGCTGGGCGATGTGACAAAGCTGCACAAGCATCGCGTGGAACAGGCGGGCTTCGTGGTGCTGAAATCGCCGGATGTGCCGTCCGTGCTCGTAGAAACCGGTTATCTGTCGAATCCTGCGGAAGCCCGCCGGCTGTCCCAGCGGGAGCACCAGACGAAAATCTCCGGTGCTGTGGTGCGGGGTATCGCCAATTACATGCGTGCTGCGCCGCCGCCCGGCACGCTCCTGGCCAACCGGATGACGGGCCGTCGTGACGGTACGGTGCGCTACACCATCACGCGCGGCGATACCGTTTCGCAGATCGCCGAGCGCTTCGGCATATCCGCTGGCAGCCTGCGCGAGGCCAACGATTTAAAAAATGATCGTATCCGCATCGGTCAGGTGTTGAAGATTCCGCCGAGTTAGTGACCCGTCAGGTTGATTCGTCGAACTATGACGCGTACCACGGCGTCACTGGCTAGGCGCGTCTCGCAGGGCATGGTGGTGCCATGTCCAAGAGGCGCAACAACGGCAGGGGCGCCGTGGCACGCGCCCTTCGGGTGGCCCAAAATCGCCAATAGCCGCGTTGCATCCCTTGGAAAGGTCCCGACCTGTCCTGCGGAATGCGCCTTGCTCTTGACGATTTTGGGCTCATCATAGATCAACGAATTAACCTGACGGGTCACTAACCGCTGCGTTAGATCAACCCTC
>JAUILW010000428.1 GCA_030432795.1 Gammaproteobacteria bacterium | reverse complement strand
CCTCCGGGGCGCCTGGCGCAGCGGGTCAGGAAGCGATGCAGGGTCTCGTGCGTGTGGACCTGCCGCGGCAGCCGAACAAGTACGTGCGTGCGGAGCTGGCACGCGGCGCAAAAGGAGAAGTGCTGCTAAAAGTGACCAATACTACGCCGGTAACGCTGGTGGATATTCAGGTGAATGTGCAGCTGCGCTGGGCGGTTACGGGTGAGCAGGCCTTCGGTCGTCGCATCGACGCTTTGGCGGCAGGACGCAGTGCCATGGTCACGCTGCCGCTTCGCAACGATGAGCTGATCGGCGGGAATGCCTACACGGTAGCAGCGCGAAGCCAGTAACTGGCGGGTGTGATGGCTTGCCGAGCCGTGGCAATCAGCGTTCGCCGCGGCGCGAGCCGATGGGGGCTGCAGGGTTTCCCGCTACGGTGCTGCCTGGTGCTACGTTACGGGTGACCTGCGCGTTCATCCCCACGATGGCGCCGTCGCCGATGTGTACGCCATCCACGATGCCTGCCTGAGCGCCGATCCAAACGTCGCAGCCGATGCGGATGCCTGCTGAGGTCACCGGCTGGTCGCGCACGAGCTTCGCCGCCGCGGTGCCATGGTTGAATGCGTAGAGCGTTGCGTAAGCCGCGATGCGGCTGTCGCGGCCGATCTCGATTCCGGCGCGCCCCCCATCCATGGTGACGTGATGGTTGATGGATACGTTGCGACCCAACACCAGCGGGCCGTGCAGCACGCAATCTGCCGCAATGAATGTGCCACTGCCGATGCGGATCGTGCGGCCGGGTTCTGCGAACAGACGCGCCTGCGGGGCGATGAACACCTCTTCGCCGATCTCCACATCCTCGAGCGAAGACAGCTGCGCCTGCAGCTCCGCCTGCCAGGCGCGCGCCCAGGCCGCGTGTTTCGGTTTGAGCGTGTAGTAGAGCCACGGCATGTAGGCGAGGCGCAGTTTGTGTTGTTCGCGGTACATCGCTTGTTATTGGGCGCCTGTTACTCGGCGTCGTCGGATGTGGAGTCTGCGCCTACCGTTGCCCAGATGCGGTTGGCGGAGTCGCGATGGTAGGGCCAGTCGAGACGCTCCAGCTCCTGCGTGAGCTCGCTGCGCGGCGTGCCGAAAAACTGCAACAGCTCCTCCTCGTTGAGCACCTTCGGTGTCGTGCCGCGCCGTCGCCCGCGCCGCCGCCGGTGTAGCGGCCGGGCTTTTGACCAATGGGCTTTAAACCAGTTTCGATTACTCACAATAACTGTATATTCGTACAGTCATCGTCCCCGGGTCAATCCGCCGATGTGTACTCGGTCATGTGCGCATATTCCAGCGCCATGCGCTTGGCTCGCTCCAGGTCGTAGTGCATGCGCGAGACGATGCGCTGGGCGTACAGGCCGCCTCCGGCCTGGATGTTGGTTACCGCAGACCAGCCGCCCAGCGCATCCGCAGTGGTATCGCGGATGGCGTGAAACAGCTTCGTGCGGTACACGCCATCCACGTCCTGGCGCGTGCCCATGTACTTGCGGATCAGGTGGCCGGTTTCGGTGTTCTCCAGGTCCGCCATAGACGGCGCGGTGAGCACCGAACCGCCGGCAATATCGTGCAGGTGACGCACCATGGTGGAGTAGTTGGCGGCACCGTGGTATTTGCCGACGTTTGTATAGAGCTCGTCTGGAAAGGCGGCGCCGTCGGAGGTGACTTTGCAGTTGCTGATGGCCGCTTCGAGGCTGGCGCGAATGAGTGAGGCGTTGATCATCATCTCCGAGATCTTCTCGCGGATGTGCGCAGTACGTTCCAGTCCGTTCGCCTCCGAGATGAGCTGTGCGAAACCCACCAGCCGGTCGTAGCCTGAGGCCATGCTGGCGAGCCCGCCGAGGCGTTCCCACAGCCCCAGGCTGTGTGCGAACACAGCAGCCAGCTCCGGTACGCCGTCCAGAAACACCCGTTCGTTCGGTACGAACACGTCGTCGAAGATGACGAAGCCTTCCGGCGTGTGCTGCCGGCCGGACACGGGGAAATCGCGCACGTCCTCGTGCCGCGGGTAGTAGGTGGTATTGACGATCTTCACGCCCGGCGCATTCACCGGCACCATGGCGGCGATGCTGTAGTCCTCCTCGCCGGCGCGCATGGCCTTGGTGGGGATGGTCATCAGCTCGTGGCCCATGGACGCGGCGGAGATATGCAGCTTGGCGCCGCGAATGACCACGCCATCGGTGCGACGCTCCACCACCCGCACGTAGGCGTCCGGATCGTCCTGCTGGGAGGGCTTGCGGCTGCGGTCGCCCTTGGCATCGGTGATGCACTGGGTGATACGGACGTCCCGGCGCTGGGCGTCTTTCACGTAGGCGCGTATGCGCGCGGCGTTGTCCGGCAGGTGCGCCTCGATGCGATCGGCGGCGGTGAGCAGCGTCATGATGGAGGCGTAGGTGACGTGGGTGAGCAGGTCCACCGTCTCGTGCAGCTCCACCTGTTCACGCAACTCAGCGGCAGATCCGGGCACTGCCATGAAGTCGCCAACGGCATCCTCACCGGGTTTGTAGAACCGATCATAGCCCGAGGCTGCGGAGTCCACGGTGATGCTGAGAATCGGGTCCGTGGCGACGTTGTCCACGCGTTTGCCTTCGAAATAGGTCTCGCGGCCGTCGTCGAGCGACGCTCGATACTGGTCTCCCGTCATCATCGTTCACTTCCCCCGGCTGTTTTTCCTACGCTGATTCTGCGGGAAACTGCCTGAACCGTTCAATGCGAGAGCCCGATGTCGAGCCGCCTCACCGATTTTCTGTCGCAGGTCAACCTGGAGCGAGCGGCGGCACCGCTGCAACAGGCTTGGACGCTGCCGCCGGCTGCGTACGCGCATCCGGGGGTCTTCCGCCTTGAGACACCAGCCCTCTTTCATGGTGGCTGGGTCTGTGTGGCGCGCGAAGAGCAGGTGCGTGCGCCTGGGGATTACCTCTGTGCGGATGTCGTCGGTCAGCCTGTGATGGTGGTCCGTGATATGGCGGGAGCGCTTCGCGCCATGTCGAGCGTGTGTGTGCACCGTGCCATGCCGGTTGCAACAGGTGCGGGAAATACCACGCGCTTCGTCTGTCCGTATCACCGCTGGACGTACGAGCTCGACGGTAGCCTGCGCAGCGCGCCGATGATGCAGGGCGTTGAAGGGTTCGAGGCGCGGACCTGTCGCCTGCCCCAGCTTGGCCTGGAAGTGTGGGAAGGCTTCGTGTTCGTCAATTGCGATTGCCAGGCTGAGCCCCTGGCGCCGCAGCTCTCGGGGCTTCATCGGCTGGTACGTAACTACTGTTTTGGTGAGCTTGTCATCAGCGGTACGGCGGAATTCGACAGCCCCTGGAATTGGAAGGTGTTGGTAGAAAACTTCATGGAGGCCTACCACCACATCGGCACGCACCAGAATTCCCTGCAGCCACTCTATCCTGCGAAAGACTCGAGCGTGCCGGACAACGACGATCAGCCTTGGGCGTTCCTACGTATGCCAG
>JAUILW010000427.1 GCA_030432795.1 Gammaproteobacteria bacterium | reverse complement strand
CTGACCATTCGCCCTTCTGCTGATCCGTTGCGCGGCAAGCCGGTTGCGCACGTGGACGAAAGCTGTGTGGGCTGTGGTGTGTGTGGCAGCGTTGCGCACGCAGCGGTGTTGTGCCCGTCTTTTTATCGTGTGACGACGGTGGACAATCCGCACTGGTGGGAGCGCCTGCTGCATCGCGCCAACCGCACGGTCATGGGTTGGTTGCTGCGCCGCCGCGGGGTGGCAGCGTGAACCGCCCTGTTACGCTCACCATTGCGGCACTCGGCGGCCAGGGCGGCGGCGTGGTGCAGGAGTGGATGATCGACGTGGCGGAGGCCGCCGGCATGCGCGTGCAGGCCACATCTGTGCCGGGTGTGGCGCAACGTACCGGTGCCACCATCTACTATCTGGAGTTTGCCGCCCGGGACGGCGCCGTGCCGGTGATGGCGCTCATGCCCGCCAGCGGCGCCTGCGATCTGGTGGTGGCCTCCGAGCTGGTAGAAGCGGCGCGCATGGTGCAGCGCGGCTTTGTTGGATCGGAGACGACCCTCGTGACATCTACCCATCGCGCCTACACCATCGATGAGAAGTCCCATCGCAGCGATGGCCGCGCCGACAGTGCGGCGCTGCTAAAGGTAGTGGAAGAAGCGGCGGGTCGGCTGGTGACCTTCGACATGGAAGCGGTGGCACAAAGCGCGGGTAGCGTCATCAGTGCAGCCATTCTCGGCGGCATCGCCGCTTCCAACGTGTTGCCGTTCGATGTTGCCCTGTATGAACAGGCCATCGAACGGGGCGGCAAGGGAGTAAATGCAAGCCTGGCGGCTTTCCGCGCGGCCTTCGCTGCCGCCGCTGCGCCACAGGCCGCACCATTGCCGGATGCACTGCGGCCAACGGAAGACGTGCCGCTGGATGCGCGTCTGGCGTCGTTGCCGGGGCCGGTGGCCGCGGTCGCCGCACATGCCCTGCCGCGCCTTGCCAGCTACCAGGACGATGCCTACGTGGATGAATACCTTGCGCACCTGGCGCCGTTCGCCGCACGGGATACGGATCTCGGCCGCGAGATGGCACGTGGTATCGCGTTGTGGATGACGTTTGAAGACACCATCCGGGTGGCGGATCTGAAGACGGCGCCCGAGCGCCTGGCGCCGCATGTCGCCGATGCGCGGGTGGTACACGTGGTGGAGTTCATGAAGCCCCGCGTGGAGGAAATCGCCGGCTCGCTGCCGGCGCCGGTGGGGCGCTGGATTCTGCGTTCGAAGCTGGCGACGTCGTGTCTCAAACCGATGACGTCCGGCCTGAAGATCCGCTCCACCAGCGTGTGGGGGTATGCGTTGCTCCGCGCCATGGCGGGCCTGCGCCGCATTCGACGCTCCACCCTGAGATTCGAGGAGGAAATGGCCGAGATGCGTGCCTGGATGCAACTGGTCGCTCGCCTTGCCGAACGTAACCTGCCGTTGGCCCTGGCCGTAGCGGAGAGCCAGCAGCTCGTCAGCGGCTACGGCGACACCCACGCGGAAGGCCTCGCCCGGTTCAAAGCCATCGCCGCACGGGCGGAGGCGTTGCTGGATGCTGACAACGGCGCGGAACAGGTGCGCGGTTTGCTGGCGGATGCCCTGCAGGCGGAGGCGGCGTGATGGCGGGTACCGTGTACGAAGCCTTTGCCCGCTCGGCCGCTGATGGTGCGGACCGGCCGTTCCTGCAGATCGTCTCCGACACCGCCGCGCGGTACGGCACGACAGCAGGGCAGATCAGCTACGGCGAGATGCTGACTCGGGTTGCGGCCCGAGCGGCGGACTATGTGGCGCTCGGCGCGCGTCCCGGTATGCGTGTGGCCCTTGGTCTGGACAATCGGCCGGAGTGCTTCGAGCACTGGCTGGCGCTGAATGCGCTGGAAATCTCGGTGGTGCCGCTCAACCCGCAGTGGCAGTCCGCGGAACTCGAGTACGTGCTCGGCCACAGCGAAGCGCAGATCGCCGTTGGTCTGCCGGACCGCGTGGCGGCTTTGCGGGCAGCGGCTGATGGCTGCGCGGTGTACGCAGTGGATGCGTTCCAGACCACCGAGGCGGCGGTGCCGGAGGTTGCGGGTTCCGCGGCCAGCGAGTGTGCACTGCTATATACATCGGGCACCACCGGCAAGCCCAAAGGCTGCATGCTCTCCAACGAGTATTATCTCTGCACCGGCCAGTGGTACATCGACGTGGGCGGATACTGCGCGTTGCGTCCCGGCGAAGATCGCCTGGTCACGCCGCTACCCATGTACCACATGAACGCCATGGCGACGTCTTCCATGGCCATGCTCATGACCGGCAGCTGCATCGTGCCGCTCGACCGTTTTCACCCCAGCACCTGGTGGCAGAGCATCAGCGAGTGCGACGCCACGATCATGCATTACCTCGGCGTAATGCCGGCAATGCTCATGAACATGCCGGCGGGCGAACACGACCGCGCGCACAACATCCGCTTCGGCTTCGGCGCGGGGCTGTCCGGCGAGCTGCACAGGGCTTTCGAGGCGCGCTTTGGTATCTCTCTCATCGAAGCCTGGGCGATGACGGAAACCGGCTGCACGGTGGCGGTGATCGCATCGGAGGAGCCGCGCAAAGTTGGCACCGCCTGCTTCGGCCGGCCGCCGGCGCACATGGACTACCGTCTGGTGAGCGACGCAGGCGACGACGTGCCCCAAGGCCAGCCGGGAGAGTTGCTGGTGCGGCGCGCGGGCGATGCGCCGCGCTACGGTTTCTTCAGCGGCTACCTGAAAGACGAAGCGGCCACGCAGGAGGTCTGGGAAGGCGGCTACTTCCATACGGGAGATCTCGTCTACGTGGACGACGATGGCCTCATGCACTTCGTCGACCGCAAGAAGAACGTCATCCGCCGCAGTGGCGAGAACATCTCCGCCGTGGAAGTGGAGGAAGTGGTGCGCGAGTGTGCGGGGGTGCAGGCGGTGGGCGTGGCGGCCGTGCCGGACGCGCTGCGCGGCGACGAAGTGTTTGCCTGCATCGTCTGTGACGATGCGGCATGGCCGCACCTGGCGGAGGAAGTATTCGAGCACTGCATGACGAGGCTCGCCTATTACAAGGCACCGGGGTATGTGGCACGCGTCGATGCGCTGCCGCTGACCCCTACGGAGAAAGTGCAGCGCGCTTCGCTGAAGACGTTGGCCGCGCGCCTGCTGGAGCAGGGCGCGTGTCTGGACCTGCGGGAGGGCAAGACGCGCCGTGGCTAAGCGACTGCAGATGCCCTACGACGACGTGGTGGTGGCCGCGCCCGCAACCGTCGACTACGTACGCTACACCAACCGCAGCGCGCACTGGTTTCTGGCGCGGGCATTGCGCGCCGTGCTGCAGGGCGCTGGCATCGACAAGGCGGAAGTGGACGGCCTGTGCGTATCGAGCTTTCAGCTCGTACCCGATACGGCGGTGGGCCTGACGCAACACCTCGGCGTGTCGCCACGCTGGCTGGACCACATTCCCATGGGCGGCGCCTGCGGCGTGGTGGGCCTGCG
>JAUILW010000016.1 GCA_030432795.1 Gammaproteobacteria bacterium | reverse complement strand
GGGTAGCGGTTCCAGTACCAGGTGCCGCCAAAGTCGCCGCCGGCTTCGATGATGCGAAAGTCCGTGACGCCGCGCTCCTTCAGCCGGGCGCCGGCCATGAGGCCGCTGAAGCCGCCGCCGATCACCGCCACGTCGATTTTGAGGTTCAGGGGTTCGCGGGTGTCCGGCGTGGCGTAGGGATCGTCGTCCGCGTAGTGCGCGAACACGCCAGCGGCTTCCACGTACTGGGCCTCCCCGTCCACACGGATCCGTCGGTCACGTTCATGCCGGTACTTCGCGCGCAGTGTCTCCGGATCGAAGTCCAGGTCGGGAAAGAGGTTGTGCAAGCGATCGCGTTCTGAACCCATGGTCGGCTCTCCGGATGTCGATCAGGGGATTATAACGGTTCGGGCACGAGCCCATGTGCTGCTCACCGGTCCCGCATCTTCCAGCGGGTGCGGTACGCGTGGTAGAGCATCGGCACGACATAGACCAGCAGAAAGCCGATGGACATCGCGGAATAGCCGGATGCGATCAGGGTGACGATGCCGAGCTCACCTGCCAGTCCGCCGCAACCCATGAGCGCCACGGACACGATCAGTTTTCCACGGACGCCAAGCGGCTGCGCGCGGCTGTGTTCGAGGCGCTCAATGAACCCCTGCACCAGGCCTGAAGCGGTTTCGATGAGCGTGCCGGTCAGCGCGATGGTGAATACCGTCAGCAGGAGCGGCGGGCCGAAGCGCTGAATCATCCAGTAGTTCGGCAGGCTCTGGTCGAGCACCGATGGCATTCCCTTCAGGTAACTGAGGTGAAACAGCACAGCCGGCAGGCATATGGCGAATGCAGTCAGCAGGGCGGAGACCGCTGCTTCGCGAGGATTGCTCAGTCCCCGAACGGTGAACAGCAGCACGGGGAACACGGCGATGTTGTAGCCGGCGTACAGCAGGCCGGACTGCACCGCATCCGCCTTCCATGTTGCGCCGTGCAAACGGCTGAAGTCGACGCCCATGCTGGCGAGGTAGTAGAAAAACACACCGAACATGAGAACTGCCCAGGCCGTGAGCAGTCGCTCGATAGCGTTGCGGCCCCACAGTGTGATGACGACAACCAACGCGAAGAGCACCAGCATGCCCGGGCGCCCGGGAACGCCGAGCTGCTCCGCAAGAAGCGTCTGCACGGCGGAGCCTATGACGCCGATGACGAGCACGAACAGCACCAGATAAAGCGCTTCGTAGAGCCACCAGTATCGACCGAGCAGATGCTGAAAGAATGTGCGGTAGTCGTGCGCGCCATGGCGCCGGGCGACCTCGAACGTGGCGAAGAGCACCAGAAAGAAGGCCGAAGCGGCGGTGGCGATGGCAACCAGGCCGGTGGAGGGCCCCAGGCGCGTGAAATACTCCACGACCTCGCGGCCGGTGCCATAACCTCCGCCGAGGATGACCGAGCAGAACACGGCCGGAGTCACGACGTACAGCTGTACCAGGCGGTTCGTCATGTCATTCGCCGTCACGCCGTGTGTGAGTCTGTTGGCGGGCGGGTGACACCATCGCCGGGTCGAATCCGTTGTCCTGGAATCCCTTCGGCGGCACGCCATCGGTTGCGAGCGCGCCCAGCAGACGCGCGGCGGCCGGTGCGATCTGCACGCCGTGACCGCCTTGCCCGGCGAGCCAGAAAAAACCGTCCAGTTCCGGGTCCGCGCCGATGGTTGGCGTGCGGTCCGGGGCGAAGGTTCGCAGCCCCGCCCAGGTGTGGCTGATTCTCCGCACGGAAAAGTCGAATGCCTGCTCGATTCGCCAGGCAGCCGTGGCGATGTCGATTTCCTCGGGCTGCGCGTCCATGGGGGGCGAGGGAGTTTCATCGGCCGGCGAAGCCAGAAGCATGCCGGCGTCCGGTTTCAGATAGAAGGTGTGGTCAGCGGCATACACCACAGGCCAGCCATCCGTTGCGCAGCCGGCTGGCGGTTCGAACAGAATCGCCGTGCGGCGCATCGGCGTCAGTGACTGGCGGCGCGCGCCTACCATCGCCGCCACGTCATCGGCCCAGGCCCCGGCGCAGTTCACCACCAGCTCTCCCTGGAAGACGTCGCTTGCCGTGTGCACCTCCCAGACGCCGCCGCGGCGGCGAATGGATCGGACGGAAGCATTGACCAGCAGGCGGCCGCCCTGCGTCCTGAGCCTTTTGAGGTACACCTGTGCGAGCGCATTGACATCGATGTCCCATACGTCGGGTTCGTACCAGGCGCGTTGCGCATATCCGGCATCCAGCTGCAGATCGCGCAGCATGGGTTCGCTGGTTCCCACGTCGCGTGTGCCCGCCAGTTTCTTCATGACTGCCGTCAGCTCCCGGCGCGGCCCTTCCTGCAGCGTGTTCGGCACCAGGGTGAGTAGTCCCCTGCGCGCCAGCAGAGCGACATCCGTCCCGCCATCCATGTTCGATTGCAGGTGCGGCAGGCTGAGGCGCGTGAGTTCGCGCAGCGCGATGTTGTCGTAGCCGTACGAAGGGATGAAGGCTGCGGCGGAGCGTCCTGAGGCATGCATCGTTGGGTGTTCCTCCCGTTCGAGCACGACAGTGTCGTGGCCCGCGGCAAGCTCCGCGCCAGCGGAGATGCCGGCGATGCCGCCGCCGATGATGATTGCCCGTGGTCTGGACAACGCCGTGCGCCCTCTGTGCAGCCTGTCGCGAGCAGTCTACAGGATATTTTCGATTTCGAAAATTACGTGCGTCGGCTGCGATCCTGACGGCTTTGCCTGGTGACCGGCGCGCGGAAGGAATCCATGACGTTGCTGTAGCCACGCAGAGACATGGAGATCAGTATGTGCGCGGGCCTTCTGCCGCGGGACACATAGTGATGTCCCACGGACGAGTCGAACAGGATACTGTCGCCCGTCGTCAGTCTGACGGGCTCATTGCGCTCGGTGTGGAGCTCGAGTGTGCCGGACAGCACATAGAGAAACTCCCGCCCGGGATGGCTGTGCCAGGGCAGCGACGGATCAAGCTTCTTCGCCTTGATGGTTGCGCGCAGGAAGGACTGGTTCTGGTTGGACAACTCACCGCAAAGGATCTCGTAGTCGATATCCGGCGTTTCGAAGACGACACCGCCGCCTCCCAGCGTCATGGTTCTGTCGCCTTCGGGAGTTTCCGCGGCGCTGGTCAGATCCGTCACGGCGATACGCAGACCTTCCGCCAGCTTGTTGACGCTGGTGAAATTGAGATCGGTCTTGCCGTTCTCGAGCTTCGAGAGCGTGCCAATGGAGATGCCGGTCTTGCCGGCGACATCGGTCAGGCGCCAGCCATGCTTCTGCCGCAGAGCGCGCAGGCGTCTGCCGATCACGCTGATCGCTGGTTCATCCATTGGCCGGGGAGAACCTGATGGGCTTGCCCGGAACCTGGCGCAGGTCTACCGCATCGTTCTCGAGTACCGCTCGCCCGCTGACGAACACCGCGCGAAAGCCGGTCGAGGGCAGGTTGCCCTGCGTGTAGGTAGCGTGGTCCGTTACCCGCTCCGGATCGAACACGACGATGTCTGCGACCGAGCCAACCTGCATGCGCCCGCGTTCCTGCATGTCTTTCAGTCCCATCGCGCCCAGGTGTCGCGCCGAGTTGTAGCTGGTCTGCGCCAGCACGCGCATGAGGTCGATGTCGTTTTCCCGGGCGATGCGCAACGCCTTGGCATATGAGCCTGCGCCGCGCGGGTGGGCGTTCGGCAATGACTCGAGCGGAGTGTCGAGCGGTTGCGGGGCGAGGCTCGGCAACCCGTCGCTCGCGATTGTCGTGCCGGGCAATCCGACCCAGGCGGTGACTTCTTCCTCAGGCATCTTGAAGACGAGGATCACGCGAACCGGATCGGCGGCGCGCAGTGCCAGAAACGCTTCCTCGCTGAGAAAGCGGTTGGTTTGCACGTCGTAGATGGTTTCCTCGTAGCGTTGGCCGAGTTCGTCCTTCCACACGGAGGGATCCAGGAAAACGGCGTTGATGGTTGTGGACCCCGCGGCGTAGGGGTAGATCTCGCCCCACACATTGTGCCCCTTGCTCTGCAGCTTGCGCAGCAGATCGTGAACCCGCCGCCAGCCGGGATTGTTGAAGTGATTGATGATGGCGGGAGCGCCGAGCGCGACGGCATTTGCGAGCACCTCCTGCGCGCCGTTGATCTCTTCGGTTTCCGTGCCTGGCGTGTGCCGCAGATGCACGCCAACCTGTCGGCCGTAGCCGGCCGCCAGCGCCTGAACCTGAAAAAGCTCATCGGCCGTGGCGCCCGGCATGTAGCCCAGGGTTGAACCGACGCCGATGGCGCCCGCGTCAAGGCCCGCGGCGATTACCGCAAGAATGTCGCGCGTCTGCCCGGCGTCGGGAAGCATGCCGCTCCAGTTGGGTGCGGACCGGGCCGATGCGGCCTCGGCGGTATCGATGGCGTTGATACCGTCAAGCACGCTGGCGCGTGCAAGCTCGTGGCTGGAAGCAGTGCCGTAGTTGATCAGGCTCGTTCCTTCGCGGGCGGCGTACCATTCGCGGACTCTCGAGCCCAGCGCGCCGAACTCCAGGTCCATGACGCTCGTGACGCCGTCCCGCAATGCCAGTCGGTAGTGGATGGGTTGGGTGCCGTGATAGTGCGTGTCGATAAATCCCGGCGCGACGACGAGGCCGGTGGCATCAATCACGCGTTTGCCGTTCAGCGGGGCGTTCGAAATCGCCGAAATCCGATCACCGGTGAGGCCGACGTTGGCGATCGCGTCATAGCCGGATGCCGGGTCCATGACGCGGCCGGCTTGAATGACGACATCGTAAACCCGACTGTCGGCGCGCGCTGGAGCGGCGAGACAGACGCATGCCAACGTGATGCAGACCAGGCGTATCACAAGCCGGTTCATTGATGGATTTACGGGACGGGTTTTCATGCGAACACGCGTGCTGCTGTTTTCCAAATCGAAAATATCATTCCGCTGGTGGGATGTCATTGCCGCAGGTTTCCACGGCGAACGGGTGTTACGTTGCCAGCCCCTCGAGCAGAGCGATGTCAGCGCTGGACGCGCTGAGGCGATGCTGCAGGATTTCCTGATAGTCCCTGGATCTGTACCAGGCAAGAGCAGCGTCACGGTCTGGAAACGAGATGAGCACTGTGCGCGTTGCGGGCCAGCTGCCCTCCAGCACTTCGGGGTCTTCGCTCACCGCCAGAAGCGTTCCCGGGTGGCATTCGAATATGCCCATGAAGCGTTGCTCGTACTCGGCGTAGCCGCTGCGATCGCGGATATCGATTCGTGCAACGATGAATACCGTCATTGGCTTCTCCAGGTTGATCGAGTGCGAAGTGAAGGTAGCATATCGGCCAGCGCCGCTCGCTCTGTCTAACGAGGTCATCGAGCACCAAAGCGTGTTGAACGATGCGAGGATTCTTGCGGCGTTGAGCTTGCCCGCAGCGGCTGATTGACGCGGCTGCGACGGATGCCTGTGCGCAGCTCGAATCGCGCGTTCGCGCTGCAACATGGCTACGCAATCCGCGCGGCCCTCGATCGGTCGAGTTGCCGGCGCACCGATGCGTGTTCTTCCCTGGTAATGGCGTAGCGTCTGTAGAAGAAAATGGCAATCACCGTGGGGATGATGGCGATCGGGCCGTCCAGAAGGCCGAGTTGGAAGATCATGTCTTCGGGCACTTCGCCTGGCTTTGCGCCAGTTGGAAAACCGATGACGTCGATGGCGATACCGCCAACGAGGTGGCCCAGCGCCGAGGTTGCTTTCGAGAAGAACGTGCGCGCCGAATAGAAGATGCCTTCCCGGCGCGTGCCGGTGTGCAGCTCGTGCTGATCGGCGACGTCGGCAAGCATCGACATGACGGAGATGTTGAGCACGGCGAAGGTGCCGTAGCTCGCCCCGGAAAAGGTGACGATGATCGGCAGCAGGGCAGCGTGATCGTTGTCGGGCATGAATCCCAGCAGACGGCCGACCACCGGTGCGGTGGCGAAGAAGGTGAGAAACAGCAGCGCGCCAACGGCGGTGCCGCGCTTGTCAAACAACCCGTGCAGGCGCCTGGTCATCATGAACGCAAGGATGAACCCCGCACCGGACCCAAGCGGAAACCAGGCGAGCTCCGCGGGTACCAGCTCCCAGAAGTAGGTGTTCATGTGCATGTTGATCGTGGCCTGGGTGCCGAGGGTGAGCGCCAGGAAGAACAGGCCCAGCAACAGCATGAGGTAGTTGCGGTTCTTCAGAACCTCGGCGAATTCCTGAAGCATTCGTGCTGGTTTCATACCGAGCGTGTCGTCGCGTACCGGCGGCAGCAAAGGAATTCTGTCGCGGGTGAACCACACGCAAGCCAGCAGCAGCGACGTGATGAGCAGGCTGGCGCTGAGGCCAAACGCCGAATAGGCCGCGCCGTTGAGCAGACCGTTGTCGAACTCGGGCGTCTTGCGAAAGTAGAAGAGATTGGCGATGAGGAAGATGCCGGCACCGCCGACCCAGCCGAACACGGCGTTGTAGCTCATGATCGTCGAGCGTTGCAGGTAGTCTTCAGACAGCTCGGCGCCGAGCGCCAGGTGCGGCACGCTGAACACGGTGACGAACAGGCGCATGAGGACGGAAAAGCAGGTGAACCAGGCGAACAACGACCAACCTTCGAGGTCCGCCGGCGGTGAGAAGATGCAGAACACGACAATGCCCAGCGGTACCGCGGCGACGAGCATGAACGGATGGCGACGTCCGAAGCGGGAACGCCAGCGGTCGGAGATGGCGCCCACCAGGGGGTCTGACACGGCGTCGAACACGAGGCTGATGGTTGTTGCCAGCCCCGCCAGCGTGCCGGAGAGCCCGAGCACCTGGTTGTAATAGAAGAACGTGAACGTCGCGAAAGCAAAGGTGGCGATGCTTTCGCCGGCGGCGCCGATGCCAAACGCCAGTTTGGTCCTCAAGGGGACCGCAGAGGCTGCGCCCACTATGGTCTGTTCGCGGCCAGTTGTCGCAGGTTTTCCTCGTGCTCGTCCTGGTTGAGCCGGTACAGGGATATTACCGCCATCATGCTGAGCCAGAGCGCCAGGATCGTCGGCACATAGTAGGCGCCAAGCAGCCACACCGATTCCTCGGAAACCTGGTCCGCGGTGGCGCCTGCCGGAAAGTCCGCGAGATACAGCACGAACGAAGCGACCATGAGGCCGAGGCCCTGCACGCTCTTGCGGATGAATGTGACGGTGGAGAAGAAGATGCCTTCCGAGCGCCTGCCGGTTTTCAGCTCTGCCTGCTCGACGAGGTCGGCGGTCATGGAGGAGTAGAGGATCTGGAAGCAGATGATGAGGCCGACATCCAGCACGCCGGTGATGAACACGAACCAGAAGACGAACGGCGAGCCGTTGTCCGGGAGCACGCCGATCAGGCGCAGAAAGATCGGCAGCGGCGCGCCGATGAAGGCGACCAGGCCGGTCACCATGGCACCGCGCTTCTTGCCCATTTTCCGCGTGACGATGGGCGCCAGAAGGAAGCCGATGATCGCGGCGACGAACACACCCATGGTGATGATGCCCGTATCTCTGGAGCTGAATTCCCAGAAGTAGGTGTAGAAGTAGAACGACAGGGCGGCTGCAAGCCCCGTGGCGATGGCGCCCAGCAGCGCGCCGATGAACAGGGCGACGAATGATCGGTTGGAAAGCGTTTCGAAGATCTCCCTGAAGATGGTGCCCAGCGTCATGCGCCGCGCCGCCGGTGGTGGTTTCAGGTGCGGTATGCGCGCGTGGGTGCCCAGCGCCGAGGCGAATATGGATATGAAGATCAGCACGGAACCGGTAATGCCGAGTATCTCGTAGCTCTCACGGTTGAAGCGTCCGTCGGGAATCGTGGCGGTTGCCAGCGCCGGGAAGATGAAGAAAAACATCATCACCGTCATGGCATTGCCGCCGGTCCAGCCGAAGTAGTAGCGGAAACTCAGCAGCGAGCTGCGCTCGAAGTAGTCGTCGGTCAATTCCGGCGCGAGGGCTGAGCTCGGGGTTTCGTAAAGCGTGATGAACGTGCGGATGAACACCGCCAGCACCAGCAGGTACCAGAACAGTCCGGTCTCGGACCATTCGAGCGGCGGGTTCCAGAGCAGAAAGTAGCTCAGCGCCACGGGCGCCATGGATATGTACATGAACGGATGGCGCCGACCCCAGCGGGAACGGAAATTGTCCGACCAGTAGCCGACGATCGGGTCGCTCAGGGCGTCGAAGACCAGCGCGGTGGTGATGGCGATGCCCACCAGGCGCGCATCCAGGCCAATGACCTGGCTGTAGAACAACAGCAGGAAGTAGTCGAAGCCGTTGTTCTTTACACCGTATGCCACTGAGCCGAACCCGTAGGCGGTCTTCATCCAGATCGACAGCCGGGGCGGTGTTTTTTTGGTCTCCGTCATGGTGCAGCGTTCCCCCCAGGTGCGAATGATTGTAAGCCTGTCGCGGTGTGCGATGTTGTGTTCTCAGCGCGGTACCCAGCGACCACCCACCATGACGCGCTCGATGCGGCGGGTATGGGTGATATCTTCCAGCGGATTGGCTTCGAGCAGCACGAGATCCGCGCGCATGCCCGGCGCTATCTGCCCCTCATCGGTAAAGCCGAAAAACCGGGGCGGGGCTGTGGTTGCGGCGGCAAGTGCCTGCTGTGTGGTCAGGCCGGCGCGCACCAGCATGTCCAGCTCGTTGTGCAGGCTGTAGCCGGGCACGGCGAAACCGATGGGCGTGTCGGTGCCCGCGGCGATGGGCACGCCGGCGTCGCGCATGCGCGCCACGAGGTCGAGGCTCCAGCGGCCGAAGGTGTCGTTGCCCTGGTTCAGCCCCGCGCGCGCTGCGGCAATCGCTCCCAGCCAGCGCGTCTGCACAGCACGCGGCAGTCCGCCCAGGGCGATGTTCCAGTCCGTTCGGTCCGCCGGGTTCTGCAATCCGATGCCGTTCAGTCGCAGGGTGGGGACCTGCAGCGTGCCGCGCAGTTTCTCGAGCACGTGCGCGCACTGCACTTCGTCGTAAGCGGCGATGGCCGGAAGGCGCTGGGCGCGGTGCAGGTCGCTGCGCAGCTCGTAGCCCGTTTCGGCGCCACTGGTCAGGTGCGACATGCGTGCCAGGTGCAGGGATTGCCAGTTGCCGGCGCAGGCGAGCTCGATGTTTCGCAGGTGCTCCATGGAGTCCACTTCCGGGCCTGCCACGTCCGCGGTCATGGACAGCGGTATGTGGGCGGCGATCGGCAGGCCGAGCGCGCGGGCCTCGTCCACCATGGTGAGGAACACGTCGACGGAGACCATCTCGTATATCTTGATGAAGCTGGCACCGCCCTCGGCCATTTCCCGTACCCGGGCCCGTGCGGTGCGCTCATCGGGTACTGGGGTTCCGAGCGGCGGCGTGGCGGCACGGCCGCCGTCGTATACCACGTGCTTGCCGTCGAGCAGAGGGCCGGAGAAGTACAAACGGGGGCTCGGTTGCCGGCGCTCGGCGAGCACCCGTCGCACGCGCTGCATGCCGGCCAGCTCACCACCCGTGTCGCGCACGCTGGTAACGCCCCAGCGCAGAAACAGGTCGGCCATGTGCTCGGTCAGATCGGCGTCGTACAGGTAATGCACGTGCATGTCCCAGAGCCCCGGCATCAGGAAGCGGCCGCTGCCGTCGGTTTCATCCGCCGCAACAGGACCGGATTGCGCTCCCACCTCGACGATCCGGTCGCCGCGCACGACCACGCGCCGGCCGGGCACCGCGCCCTGCACCGCGTCCACGACGGTGACGTTGGCAATCACCGTTACCGCATCGTTATCCGGCGGCGTGACGCAGCCGGCCAGCAAGCACGTGGCGACGACAAACCAGCCTGTACGCATCCCCATCTCCCGCAAGCGTTGAGGGACTGTACCGCGAAGCGCATCGCGCCGCATGCAGAACCGCCCACCGTCAGCCTCTGTGTCATGCAGCCTGTTGCATGCGCCGGGTGTTCATGCAGAATAGGTCGCGTGATGCGACGCTACCGTAATCGTTGGGTTCTGAGGCTTGGGCTGGTCCTGTTTCTGGCAGGCCATGGGCTGTCCCTCGCACACGCTGTCGAGTACGGCGGCGGTCCGCACGAGCACAACGGTATGGTCTGTCTCGCGGTGCTTTCCGATGAACAGCACGGCCTGGCGCCTGAAAGCACTTTCGCGTGGTCGTTCGATCCGCGTGTACAAACGCTGACCTCCCCGCCTGATCGCCGGTCCTGGCCGAAGAATGCCTGGGCCTGCAGACCCCCGCCCACAGGCCCCCCCTCGATCTGACGACGTCCCCTTTCCATTGCTGCGAGACCTCCTGGCGAGGCCGTGGCGTTCGGTGTACGTACAGATTGAGAAAACATGAAAATACATATTCGTGGCTGCGCAGCCGCTGCGCTGTGCATGTCCCTTGCAGGCCCCCATGGTGAAGGCGTGTTCGCATCCGACGACGCCGTCATTACCGAAGAGATCGTGGTGCAGGGCCGGCGCGCCTACATTGGGGAATTCGCCCCGCTGGAAATTCCGCAGGCAGACCAGCGGATCTCCATCCAGCAGCTGGAAGATGCCAATGCGCTGAATATCAATCAGGCATTGGACCTGTCTGCTTCCGCCGTTCGCCAGAACAACTTCGGCGGTTTGTGGAACAGCTTCGCCATTCGCGGGTTCGTAGGTGATGAAAACCTTCCGAGCAACTATCTGGTCAACGGGTTCAACGCAGGCCGCGGCTTCGGTGGCCCCCGGGATATTTCCGGCATCGAATCCTTGGAAGTACTCAAAGGGCCGCGCGCGGCGATTTTCGGTCGGGGTGAACCCGGTGGTGCGGTGAATCTCGTCACCAAGCGACCGACCTTCGATTCGGGAGGGCGTTTGCGGCTCAGCGCCGGGCGTTTTTCCACCTACAGGGCGGATATCGACTACCAGACGACGTTTGGCGAGAACGTCGGGTTGCGGCTGGCAGGGTTCTTCGAAGACGCGGAGAGTTTCCGCGACACCATTGAAACCGAGCGCCACGGATTGTCTCCGTCGGTGGCAATCCGTTTCAGCGATCGCACGGAGCTGCGCTACGAGCTGGAATACAGCGACCAGGAGATTCCGTTCGACCGGGGTATCGTCAGCGTCGACGGCGACATCGACCGGCTGCCTGTGGACCGATTTCTCGGCGAGCCTGGGGATGGCCCCATGCAGGCTGAAGTTCTTGGCCATCAGATCGAGCTGCAGCACGACTTCAACGACAGTCTCAGCCTGCTGATCGGCGGAGGATATCGCGATACATCGCTGCAGGGGTTTTCCACGGAACCCGAACTGTCGGGCAGCCGCCAGCTGCTCATTACCAGCCGCGCAACGCCGCTGGCTGACGGGCAGACCCTGACCCGTCAACGACGCTATCGGGACTACGACGCCACCTACGAGGTGCTGCGTGCGGAGCTCAGTGGCCGTTTTACCGCGGGCGGTATCACGCATCGCTTCATGGTTGGGGCTGACATCGACAGGTTCGACAATGATCAGGTTTTCCTGCGGGCCCGGGCGGCGGGCATCAGTCCGGCGTCCACCCTTCAGGAACTGCAGGCCATCAACATATTCGACCCCGTGTATGGCGCCTTTCCGCTGCCGACGCCAGCGCCGCTGACCGATCGCCTGGAAACCCAGAAATCCAGGGGCGTGTACCTGCAGGACCAGATCAGTATCGGCGAGCAGTTCGATGTGCGTGTCGGGGTGCGCTACGACGACTACGAGCAGGTGTTGGATAACCGTCGCAGCGCCAGCAGGTCGAGCCTCGACGAGAGCCGCTGGAGCCCGCAGCTGGGCGTGGTGTACAGGGCGGCGGAAGCCGTCGCCCTTTACGCGACCTACGGCGAAAACTTTCGGCCGCTGTCCGGCGCGGACGCCAACGGCAATGGCTTCGATCCGAACCAGACCGAATCCCTGGAACTTGGCGTCAAACTGACGTTCAACGATGGCGCCATGGCGGCAAATGCCGCTTTCTTCCGCATCAAACAGGACAATATTCTGGTGGTTGACGATCCGAGCGCGTTTACACTCGCGGCGATTGGCGAAGCAGAAAGCCAGGGATTCGAGCTGGATCTGAGCGGCGAGATTGCCGACGGGCTGCATTTCTGGCTCTCTTATGCGTACGTCGACGCCGAAGTGGGTAACGATGTGAACGACCCGAATTTCGGCTTGCCCGTCAATTCCGGGGATCGCTTGCTGAACATCCCGGAAAACCAGCTTGCACTGCAGGTGACCCGGAACCTGACGTTCCGCGGTCTGAGTGCGCGTGTCGGCGGCGGTGTGCTGTACGTCGATGACCGCCTCGGTGAAGTCGGAACACGGTTCGAACTGCCGGACTACACGTTGGTGCACCTGTTTGGCGAGCTGAGGATAAGCGACCGGATATCGGTTCGTGCGGATGTCAACAACCTGCTGGACGAGACCTGGTATCCGAATTCCTTCTCCTCGCTGTGGATCCAGCCCGGCGAGCCGCGCAGCTATCGAATCTCGCTCGACATCCGGCTGTAGGGGCTGCTCATGACTGCTGTGCTGGTGGCGGAACGGCTGGGCGTGCAACGGGGTGGCCGTCAGGTGCTGGATGATGTGACTTTTGACGTCGAGCAGGGGGAAGTTTTCGCCCTGCTGGGCGGCAACGGCGCGGGGAAATCCACAACCCTGCTCACCTTTCTGGGGTTTATCGTTCCGTCGTCCGGACATGCACTGCTGAACGGTGTCGCGGTTCACGACGACGTCAGGGCGGTGCAGCGTGCGGTGGCGTATCTTCCTGAGTCCGCCAGCCTGTATCCTCACCTGACCGCGCTTGAGAACCTCGACTACTTTCTTTCCCTGGCGGGGATCAGACCCGGCCGCGGAAGGATTGACGAGGCCCTGGACACGGTGAACCTCGCCGAAGATGCGCGTGGGCGCCGTCTCGAAACCTACTCGAAAGGCATGCGCCAGAAGGTCGGAATCGCGCTTGCGATGCTGAGGCAGACGCCTGTTCTGCTGATGGATGAGCCCACATCCGGGCTCGATCCGGTGGCAATCGATGAGTTCAATACCATCGTCGTCGGCCTCGCGCGACAGGGCACCACCATCGTCATGGTCACGCATGACGTGTATGGCGCCTGTCAGGTGGCGAAGAAAATCGGTTTGCTGCATCAGGGCCGGATGGTCGGCAGCTTCGAAGGGTCGTCCGAAGGTCACATATCCGTCGACGCCGTACACCAGCAGTTTTCGGCGCACCACCGATGAATCGGCAGACGGCCGTCATGCGCATCGCCCGGGAGGAATGGCGATACTGGTTGAGGTCCCGCACCGGAACAGCCGCGTGCGTGGCTGCACTGGTGCTCGTTGCCGCGTCGTTGGTCTCCACAGCCCAGCGAACCGGTAATGAGGCTCTGGTGCGTGCAGGCCTGCAGGCACAGGCCGAGGAGACGTTTCGCAGCCAACCCGCCCGGCACCCGCATCGGATGGTTCACTACGGGCATTATGTTTTTCGCACTCCGGCACCGCTTGCGGTCGTCGATCCGGGTGTGGATGCGTTGACTGGAACCATCGCCTATCTTGAAGGGCACAAACAGAACTCCGCGACCTTTGCTCCCCGGTTCACGGATGCCCATGGCGGCCCCTATGCGTCGCTGTCTCCGGCGTTGGCCTACCAGCTGTTCGTGCCGCTGCTGCTGATTGTCGTGGGTTTTGCGTCGCTGGCCCGCGAGCGGGAGCGCAGCACCGACCGATTGCTGCTCACCATGAACGTGTCGCCCGCGACGCTGTGGCTCGGCAAGTCCCTGGCGCTCGCTCTTCTGGCAGCGCTGGCGCTGGTTCCCCTGATCGTGCCGGCGGTCCAGGCCTGGCTGGTTGGCGAAAGCGCTTCGGTGGTCTTGGCTTTCTGGTTGGGCTACGCAGTCTATCTGGCCGGCTGGGTCTTTCTGATCACCGCCGCGTCGGTGTGGAGCAGGCGCGCCGTATCGGCGTTGCTGGTGCTGCTGAGTGGCTGGATGGTCGTTGGCATTGTCGTTCCGCGCGCGGCGAGCAGCGCCGCGGATGCCTGGGTGCCCATGATCGGCAAGGTCGAGAGCGACCTCGAGATCGGCCGCGAGCTGCGTGATGTCGGCGATGGCCACAACGCCGGTGATCCGGCGTTTGCAAAGCTTCGGGCCGAGCTCCTGGCACAGTACGGTGTTCAGAGCGTCGAGGCGTTGCCCCTGAACTTTCGCGGCATTGTTGCCGAGGTGGCGGAGACGCGGCTCACGGACGTTCTGAAGCGTCACGCCGAACATCGCATGCGCCAGGAACAGGCGCAGTCGGCCGTTGCGAACACGTTCAGCGTCCTCTCGCCCTATCTGGCGATGAAGTCCTTCTCAACCATCACTGCCGGTACCGGCTTGAGCGAGCATCACCGCTTTCTCCGGGACGCGGAAGCGCTGCGCTTCTCATTCGTGCAGGAGCTGAATCGGTTGCACGCCAGGGAGCTGGCCTATACCGACGACATCAACCGCAGTCGGGATCACCTGGCTGAGCAGCGCACGCGTGTGGATGCGCATCACTGGCGACTGCTGGATGAATTCCGCTGGAGCCCGTCAGGCGCTCAGGAGCGTCTTGCGGCCGGCATGCCCTACCTCGGGATATTGCTGCTCTGGTTGGCAGCGGCGGTAACCATCGGCTGGGCAGGCGCGAGGCGCATGCGGGGCTTCGATGGGTAATCTGCGCATCGAGCTGCGTTACGCGCTGCGTGAGCGGGTGTTGGTGGGCACGCTGATCGTCACCTTCCTGCTGTCCACGTTAGCGGTGCTCTCCGGGTACTTTGCAACGACCGCGTGGACGGCGGAAAACCAGCGTCTGATCGATGCATCCGCCGCGGAGCAGCGCTATGCGCTCGGCCAACAGTCGGATGCTGGCGGTGCCGCCTACTACGTCCATCACCTCACCTATACGCCTCCGGGTCCGTTGGCGTTCGCGGCGCCAGGCACCATCGAGGATCTGCCCTGGCGGCACCGCATCCGAATGCTTGCCCTGGAAGGGCAGATCTATGAATCCGACACCGGTAACCCGGCGCTGTCGGGGATCGGTCGTCTGGACTTCACCTTCCTGGCATCGGTGCTGCTGCCGCTCGTGCTGATTCTGCTGCTCTACGACCTCGATGCGCGTGAGCGGCGCGAGGGTCGTTACGAATTGCTGCAGGCAACGAGCGCCGAGGGTCCCCGCACGCTGTTGTACCGAGCGGTTGCACGCACGCTGCTGCTGTGGGCAAGCGCTCTTGTGCCGTTTCTGCTTCTGGCACCTGGCGCCGGTGTCTCTGCCTCGCTGATTGCCAGCGTGCTGCTGGTCAGCGCGGCGCATCTGGTTTTCTGGCTGATCGTTTGCCGCCTGGCCAGCAGCAGGACCGCCGAAGGCTCCACAGCGGCGACACTGTTGCTCGCTGTCTGGCTGGTGGTAACGGCTGCCGTTCCAACCGCTGGTCGGTTTCTGGTGGAGCGAGCCGTGCCGGTTCCCGCGGGAGGCGAGATCCTGCTCAAGCAGCGCGAGGCCGTAAACGATGCCTGGGATCTGCCGAAGGAGGCGACGATGGAGCCATTTGCGGCCATGCATCCGGAATGGCGGGCGCACATCGAAGTGACGCAGCCGTTCGATTGGAAGTGGTATTACGCGTTTCAGCAGATGGGTGATGCGTCCGTGCGTCTGGAGTCTGATGCGCTCCGTGAAGGGGTCGCACGGAGAAACAGCCTGATGAGCTGGGTCGCGCTTCTGTCGCCACCACTGGCGGTGGAACGCCGCCTGACCCACCTGGCGGGTACCGATCGAGCCCACCATCAGGCCTATATGCGTTGCGTTCGGAAGTTTCACGCCGAGCTGCGCGCGTTTCACTATCCGATGCTGTTTGGCACACGGGAATACTCGCTAGAGGCCATGGCGGATCTGCCTCGGTACGAGCCCTGCGATGTCTGACGGAACGGTTGCGACCTGCGTGCTGGTCGTTCTGGCGTTGATGGCCAGCCCGGCGCTCGGTGCGGCGGATGTCGGCGCGGTGACCGAGGCGATGCAACAACCCGGGCGCCATCATCTCGATATCGATGTTGGAGCGGCGGATCAGCGCAGCAGCGTGCCGGTCTCCGTGCTGGTTGGTGATCGCGAGGGGCCCACGCTTCTGGTGTTGGCAGGGGTGCACGGCTCCGAGTACGCGCCTATCGTGGCGGGGCAGCGGCTGGCCAACACCCTGGATCCTGCGGAATTGGCGGGGCGTGTGCTGATCGTGCACGTTGCCAACATGCCCGCGTTTCTGGGGCGCGCGATCTATGTCAATCCGGCGGATGGCAAAAACCTGAATCGTGTGTTTCCCGGAGATCCGCACGGCTCGCTGTCCGAGCGCATCGCAGCGTTGCTGACCGACCAGCTCTACCCGCTGGCTGACGCGGTGCTCGACATGCATTCGGGTGACGGAAACGAAGACCTGAACCCTCGCTGGGTGGGGTTCTACGAGCGCGCGGGAGAGCCGTCGGTGATCGCGCGTTCCAGGGCGATGGCGCATGCATTCGGATTCAGGCACATCGTTGCCTTCCAGTGGGAGCTTGCAGACAGATCGAAGGCCATCTGGGCAGGTTCCGCGGCCATAGCCCTGGGAATACCCGCCATCGACGTGGAGGCGGGTGGAAAGAACATCGTCGATGAGGAAGCCGTAGCGGCGATTGAGGAGGGGGTGCGGCGAACACTCTCTCATCTGAAGATGTCGACCGCGGTGTTTCCAGCGGTTGAGAACCAGGTCGTGATCCGGCAGCGGAGCTGGATTGCCGCCCCTGAAGCCGGCACCTGGATCGCCCTCAAAGCAGCCGGGCAACAGGTTGCGAAAGGCGAACTGCTGGGCTACCTGACGGACTGGCACGGCCGCAGGAGATTCGAGGCGCGCGCGCCAGCGGCCGGACTGCTGCTTCTGATTCTGACCGCGCCCCCCGTCCGCCAGGGCGAGACGTTGGCCATCGTTGCGCAGATCGATTGAGGGCGAGGGGCGTTTCAGCGGGCTGAGCGCCTGGTGGCCTGAACGACGCTGCGGACAAACGGACCACAGTTCGTTAAGGTAGCGCGCGCTCTCAGGAGGGCTCCCGCCCAGATGGATCCGATCAGCCAGGGCGCCGTTGGCGCCGGCCTCGCGCAATCGAGCAGTAACGGCAGGGAGATTCGCCGCGCCGCGTTGCTGGGATGTCTCGCCGGCATGGCGCCGGATCTCGACATCCTCATTCGCTCCTCCACCGACCCGCTGCTGTTTCTGGAGTATCACCGGCAGTTCACCCATGCGTTGCTGTTCGTGCCCATGGGCGCGCTGCTCGCGGCGCTGGTGCTGCATCCGCTGCTCGCAGGCGGCCTGCCGTTCAGGCGCAGCTATCTCTACTGCATGCTCGGCTACGGCACGCACGGTCTGCTCGATGCCTGCACGTCCTACGGCACCCTGTTGCTCTGGCCTTTTTCCGATGCACGTTTTGCTTGGAACAATGTCTCGGTCATCGACCCGCTGTTCACCGTTCCGCTGCTCGGGTGTGTGATTGCCGGGGTTGCGCGCCGCAAACCCGCATACGCGGCATGGGGCATGGCGTGGGCCGTTGCCTATCTGGCTCTCGGGCAGCTGCAGCAGGGGCGTGTGGAAGCGGCGGCCGCTGAGCTCGCGGCGGCCCGGGGACATGGGGTCGAGCGCTTCTCCGTGAAGCCGGGCTTCGGTAATCTGCTGGTGTGGAAAGCGGTGTATGAGACCGACACGCAGGTGTACGTGGATGCCGTGCGTGCGGGCGTCAGCATGCGCATCTACCCGGGCACATCGGCGCCGCGGCTGGATGTCGAGCGGCACCTGCCGTGGCTGGTCCGGGACAGCCAGCAGGCCCGCGACCTGCAACGCTTCCGATGGTTCTCGCAGGGATATCTGGCAATGCATCCCACCATCGCCGCGCGGGTGATCGACGTACGCTACTCGGTGGTGCCCAACGAGATCGAGCCGCTGTGGGGCATTCAGCTCGATCCCGACAAGCCGGAGGATGCGCATGTGGTCTGGATCGCATCCCGGCGGGCCAGCCCGGAACAGCGTGCACGGCTGTGGCAGATGGTGTTGGGGCGCTGAGAGCGGGCGCCGGGGGCGCCGGTCAGACCGCAAGCCTGCGCAGGCGGCGCGCGCGTTTGTGTGCGTACATCTGTTGGTCCGCCCGCGCCATGGCGGCATGCAGGTCGCAGAGGCGGTAGCCGGTCAGCTCGGATATACCGATGCTCAGCCGCAGGTCCCAGTGCCGGGCGCCGTCGCCGTTGAAGGTGTCCACGGCCCGCTGCAGTCGGTCCGCACCCATCTGCGCCTGGTTGCCGGCCGTGCCGGACAGCAGCACGGCAAACTCGTCGCCGCCGAGACGTCCCACTACATCCGAGTCGCGAAACGTCCGCACAAGCTGGCTTGCAAGGTCGCGCAGCGCAGCATCTCCTTCGGCGTGCCCCCATTCATCGTTGATGGCCTTGAACATGTCCAGGTCGATCATCAGCACCGACACGGGGGCGCGGTTGCGTGCGCAGAATGCCATGGCCTGCTCGCTGAGGGACTCGAATCCACGGCGGTTGCAGATGCCGGTGAGCGCATCGGTGGTCGCCAGCGCCACGGATTCCAGCTCGCCGATCACCAGTTCGCCCAGGTCGCGGAACACCTCTCTGTCGCTGTCGCTCAGGCTGCGGGGGCGCGTGTCGAACAGGCACAGCGTGCCCACGTGATGGCCCTGCGGGCCGCGCAGCGGGTAGCCGGCATAGAAGCGGATCCGGGCCGTACCGGTGACCAGAGGGTTGCCGGTGAACCGCTGGTCGCGGCTGGCATCGGCCACTTCGAGGATGTCCGCCTCGAGTATGCAGCGGCCACAGAATGCGTGTTCACGCGGCGTCTGCGCCGCTGCCAGGCCCAGGCGCGACTTGAACCACGCGCGATCGTCGTCCACCAGGCAGATGGCGGCCATCGGCACGCCCAGGACTTTCTGCGCAAGCCGTGTGTAGCGGTCGAAACGCTCTTCGGCATCCGTGTCCAGAAGCCCCAGTGCGCGAAGCTCCGCCAGTCTGGCTTTTTCATCGAATCGTTTCGGGGGCTCGTCCATGCCGCCTGGTTCCTTGCGCTTTTCTGAGTCTAGGCAGTGGGGTTCGACGCTGCTGCTGGCGGTTTGACCCGCCGCACAGAGCAGGCGTGACCCGCATCCCATCCCGGCGCCTTGCCACGGCCTGCTCGCGCCTGCGAAGATGCGGTGGTCTGGGGGGAGAAACATGCGGGAAGATCGCAGCGCCGGGGTTGAAACCGTCAACTCCGCCTACGCACGCTACGTGCTCGGCGTGCTCATCGTCGTGTACGTGTTCAACTTCATCGACCGGCAGATCATCTCCATCCTGGCAGAGGAGATCAAAGCGGACCTTGGCATCGGTGATGCGGAGATCGGCTTTCTCTACGGCA
>JAUILW010000426.1 GCA_030432795.1 Gammaproteobacteria bacterium | reverse complement strand
TCAGGGCAGTAGGGACAGGATCAGCGCAAAACCAACGGTGCTGATCATGCTCAGGATCAGCAACCTCTTTGAGGCATATTCTGGCAACGTCTCGCTCCTTGCGATGCCGTACGATTCAATTCGCCGCGCACTGTGCCAGAAGTCAGGTTTTTGGACAATAGTTCAAATGGAGGATGCGCGAACCGGTCAACGTCTGGTAAGCGTGAGCACGCCCTGGTCGTTCTGCATACTCACCTGGTTGAGGTAGGACATACCGAGCAGGATTTCCACCGGGTAGCGCCCTTCGATCACCGTCGCGGACACGTTCTGGGCCACGACCCCGCCGACGTTGACGTTAGGCAGCGTGATGAATCGGGCATCCACCTCACCCTGAGCCGTCACCACCGTGCCGCGCTGGCCGAGCTGATACTCGATGCCCAGCGCTCGCGCGTGCTCGGAGCTCATGGCAACCACCGACGCGCCGGTATCTACGAGAAAGCTGGCCCGACGCTCGTTGATGAAACCCTGCACGCGGTACTGGCCCATGTCGTCTGCGTTGATGCGCACCGAGCGCGCCTTGGCTTCCGAGAAGCGACTGCCGATGCGTCGGGAAAGGTTGAGGCGGAGGGTCTCGCCTCGATAGCGCACCAGGGCACTCGAGGCATCGGCTTCGATCAGTGTCACGCCATGCTTCGACGTTTCACCCACTTTGACCACTTCATCGCCGGCCAGCGTACGCACCACTGCGCGGCCCTTGAAGAGCCCAACAACCTCCACACTGGCCACCGCTGATGCGGCCAGGCAGAAGAGTGCGATGACTGTGAGAAGCGTTCGAAACACGGCGATGACGGAAAAAGCGGCCTGACCGCAGTCTATCCCTACTGTGGCGCCAGGAAAGCGTTAGAGCAGAAAAAGTGCGAGCTGCAGCACACCGAGGCTGAGTAACCCGGCGGCCAGGTCGTCTGCCATGACTCCCCAGGCACCCGGCAGGTTCCTGTCCAGCCAGCCCACCGGCCAGGGTTTGGCGATATCAAACAAGCGAAAGAGTGCGAATCCGAGGAGCGCAGCCCACCAGTTCACCGGCGCCGCCAGCAGCGCAATCCAGAGCCCTGCCACTTCGTCAGCCACGATTGCCGGTGCGTCTTTGACCGAATAACGACGCATCACCACGCTGACCAGAGCTGTGCTGAGCGCGGTATACAGCACGATGACCACGAGCTGAACCTGCCAGGGCTGCTGCGCGAGCAGTGTCCACCAGAGGATCAGCGCGCCGATGGAGCCGAACGTGCCCGGCGCTTTGGGCACCAAGCCGACGCCGAACAACGTCACCCAAAGCACGGCCGGATCGGATCTACGCAAAGTGCTGGTACCCGGAGTTTGCAACCGGCTCACCATCCAGCAGCACGCCGGAGCCGTCAACCACACGGCCGATACACACGGCGGGGAAGCCCGGCGGGGAACCGGCGGTGAAGCACAACTCATAGTCGTCGCCGCCCTGCAGCGCATGGTGCCGCTGCGCGCCCGCCTGAACGGGTACCCGGGCTGATGCGATCTCCAGACACACGCCGCTGGCAGCGGCTAGATGCCCCGCGTCCTGCAACAGCCCATCCGATACATCGATGGCAGCGCTGGCGACCGCTCGGAGGGCCGGCGCCAGATCCACCCGCGCTGCCGGCCGGAAGAAGCAGGCATTGAGATCGTCTTTGGCAAAACCATTCTCGAGCGCTGCCGCGGCGCCACCGAGCGCGCCGGTGACGTACACCAGATCACCTGGCCTTGCGCCGCTGCGCAGCACCGCCGTACCGGCGGGTACAACGCCATGCACCGACATGCTCAGGCTCAGGCGTCCGCGTGACAGGTTGCCACCAGCTATGGTCGCCCCCGTTTGCCTGGCAGCTTCCGCCATACCACCCGCCAACGCTGAGGCCCAGGCCGGATCTGCCGTTTCGAGGGTGAGCGCCACCAGAACGATGTGTGGCTCTGCGCCCATGGCAGCGAGGTCGGACAACGACACCATCATGGCGCGAAAACCGATATCCGCAGGGTCCGCATCGCCAGGGAAGTGCCGCCCGGCCACCAGGGTATCGATGGAAGAGACGAGCTGCGTGCCTGGGGGCAAAGTGCTGACGCTGGCATCATCCCCCGGGCCTACATCCAGCCAGCGGCCGGTGGCCGTGTCACCGAAGCCGGCGACGATCACATCGATAAGCTCGAACTCGTTCACCGCGTGGCGGTTTCGAGCGGTCGCAAGGTGTTGGACAGCTTGTCGAGGACACCATTGATGTATTTGTGTGACTCCTCGGCACCGAACGTCTTGGCGAGCTCGACGTACTCGTCGATGACGACCTTGAAAGGCACTTCGATACGGTTGGCGAGCTCATCCGTGCCGAGCCTCAGCAGGGCAAGCTCTACTTTGTTCAGCTCCATGACCTTGCGATCGAGCAGCGGCGCGAAGTGCGCATCCAGCTCAGTATGGCTGCGCAGCACCCGGCGCAGGGATTCGGTGAAAAACTCCACGTCGGCCTTCTTCAGCGCTTCGGTACCAGCGAACTCGCCGATGACTTCAGTCGCCGAAGCGCCGGTCATCTGCCACTGGTACACGGCTTGTACGAGGGCGCGCCGTGCGCGTTTGCGGCCCCAAATGGAATTGTTCGACATCTCGACCCTACAGCGATAATCGGGGGAGCAGAATCTTCAGGTTCGCCCACCATCTTGAAGGCGGCAATTCTACCGCTGAACGCGTAGGTCATGCGCGGGATATTGAAGTTCACCCAACCTCCAGAGTCGCGGCGTTGGCGTGAACCCGACCCGTTCCGCTTCAGTGCTTTGGCGGGCGGCGCCCCTGCGTTCAAGTTGCCACGTAGTTGCAACGCGACGCGCACTACGCATTGACGTTGAAGCCCGATCCTCCCCTCAGCGACGCAGCGCCACGCAGTCTGAAAATTCCGACGTGTTACCAACCGCCTCGATAGCCGTGGCAGATACCCACGAGTGCCCCGCGACGCGCAGCACCACCGCGGAGAACCGCGCAGTGCCCTGGCCGTTGGTACGCACCGTGCGCGTACCGGCGAAGTTCTGCCGCTGGCTGAACGTGCAGCCGGCGTTGCTGAAAAGCTGCACCTCGTAGCTTGCTCTGGGTGTTGCATCGAGACGAACGTGCATCAGCAGGTTGGGCCCCGCGCGCTGCGCCCATTCGACGATAGGACTCGGCGTGTTCTCGTTTGGTCCACCCGGGATGTTCGGCGACAAGTCGATTCCTATGCCACCGTTGTCGTAGATGGCGTTGCCGCTGATGCGGTTGCGGTCAGTCGTGTCGTTGTAAAGCAACACACCCGCGTGACCGTTGTTGGCGATTTCATTGCCTTCGAGTGTGTTGTCGTGCGCACCCACCCCGAGGTCCACGCCGCGCCACCAGTTGGCAATGGGTTCACCGGCCGCGCCGACACCAACGCGATTCCCGTGAATCAGATTGTTCGAACTTTGGTCACCAATGATGATCAGCCCGACGTTGGCGTTGCTCACTACCAGCC
>JAUILW010000015.1 GCA_030432795.1 Gammaproteobacteria bacterium | reverse complement strand
TGTCGATGAAGTTGAGCTGGTAGGTCTTGCCGTCGCGCGCGGTGTAGTCGAGCGTGACGCTCTGCGCCTTGATGGTGATACCACGTTCCCGCTCCAGATCCATGGAGTCGAGCACCTGGGCTGCCATTTCCCGCTCGCTCAGGCCTCCACAGACCTGGATGAAGCGATCGGCCAGGGTCGACTTGCCGTGATCGATGTGGGCGATGATGGAGAAATTACGTATATGTGAGAGTTCCGGCACTGCTGTCCGCTCGTGAGTACGCCGCCCGTCGCCGGGCACAAAGAAGAGAGAGCGGCATAACCGCTCTCTCTTCGGCGCGCGAGTTTAGCGGATCAGCGGGTGTTGCGCGAACTCACAACCAGCGCCGCACACGGCCGCAGTAGGCCTCGTAATCGGCGCCGAACGTGGTCTTCATGAGGGCTTCCTCCCGCACCACGAAGGCCTGCCGAATGAGGCCGAAGAACGACGCTGGCACGAGCCAGGCCCAGGCTACATTGGCAAGGCACGCAGCACCCGCCAGAAACAGCAGCATGCCGAGATACATGGGGTTGCGCGAAATGCGGAACACACCATCGGTGACCAGCGCCGTGGAATGGCTGAGGGGGATGATGTTGGTGCCGCGCTCGGCAAACTGGCGGGAACCACGCAGGGTCAGCCAGAAGCCAACCGCCATTGGCACGAGCCCCACCAGCGGCCAGGGCATCGGCAGCAGCCGAGGCGATGTCAGGATGCCAATCAGGGCCGTGGCGAGGACGCTGCCGATGAAATAGTGGGGCGGCAGCAGCTTCGGGGGTTGCGGGGCGTCCTCACTCGGCCGCGAATCTGCCACAGTCCCCACGGTCGGTCGCGGTGCGCTCACCTTCAGCCCTCCCCGCCCGTGCCCCGGTGGCGCGTCATGGCTTGTGAGATATGCGCCCGCTGCTCCGTGTTCAGCGCCCCGTAGAATGTGTCGTACGCAGGCCGCAGCTCACGCACCGCCTGCGCGGAGCGGGTGAGCGCCTCCTCCAGCGCCACCAGCGCCGATGGCACATCCGCAGCGCCGCGGCCGGACTCGCAAGCGGCTGCGAGGTCCGTGCGCCAGGTATCCACCACCGCCAGAACCGGCTGCAGCTGTTGCACCTGAGCATCGTCGAGATCCAGGTGCTCCTCGATGAGCACTTCGGCGACCCGGGTGGAATGTTTGGTGAGGGGAGCACAGGGATTGCCGCCGTGGCCGTGGCCACGCCAGCTGTGGCCACCGTGGTGGCCGCCGCCCAGCGCGCCCGAGGCCACCACGCCAGCGGCGGATACGGCCAGCAGCACGCTGAGTACGACAAGCAGGATGATCTTGTATTGGTTCATGAGCTTCTCCTTGGTTGGGAAGCCCAGTAGGCCGCAGCCACGGGCCAGGTGGGTCTCCGTGGGGTGTCGGTTTGTAACAGTGCGTTGCAAAGCCTCCCCATGAAACACACTGTTACCGGCGTGAACCGTGCGGTTACTTATAATCCAAACCATGACCTGTGTACTCATCGTCGATGACGACAACGAAATTCGCCGCCTCGTCAGCAGCTACCTGGAAGGTCACGACATGCACTGCAGCACAGCACGCGACGGCGACGAGATGCGCCGCGTGCTTGCGACAAACACGGTCGATGTGGTGCTGCTGGATGTCATGCTGCCGGGTGAAGATGGGCTGGAGCTGTGCCGATGGCTGCGCCGGGAAACCCAAGTGCCGGTGATCATGGTGACCGCGCTTGCCGAAGAGAGCGACCGCGTGCTGGGCCTGGAGATCGGTGCCGACGACTATCTGACCAAACCCTTCAGTACCCGCGAGTTGCTCGCCCGCATTCGCGCCGTGCTGCGCCGCGCGCCGCAGCAGCTTGCGGTGCACAAAAACGTTGGCAACGAGCGCTATGCCTTTGCGGGCTGGCTGCTGGACGCGAACAGACGCCGGCTTACCAATCCACAAGGGGCGCTGGTGGAATTGACGGGCGGCGCATATGACCTGCTGCTGGCGTTCGCCCGGCGCCCCGGGGAAGTGCTGTCCCGTGACCAGCTTCTGGAAGTGACAAAGGGCCGCAAGCCCGATCCATACGATCGCAGCGTGGATGTGCAGCTGTCCCGTCTGCGCCGCCAACTCGACGACGCCGAACTGATCAAGACCGTGCGTGGCGGTGGCTACCTGCTTGCCGCCGCTGTGCAGCGGCTGACAAACGAATGATGCGCGGTCGTTCGCTGTTCGCCAGCCTGGCGCTGTGGATCGGCGTGGGCTTCCTCGCCCTGCAGATATCCAGCTTCATCTTCTGGGGCCACGAGCGCATGCTGGCGCGTGCGCAGACGTTTGCTGAGACCGCGGCGGATCGCACGCTCGCGCTGGTGGACATCACCGCCGGCGACATCGCCACGCTCAACCGCATCATCGGCAGCGAATTTCATATTGCCTGGGCAGACGCACCGGTAGCTATTCCAACAGAACCTTGGGGGCACAACAGCGAGGTGCACGCGTTGGTCGTGGAGCGGCTGCGCGCGCAGGGCTTCGAACGGGCGGATGAAGTGCAGGTGGCGTTCACCGCCGAGCGGCGATCCCGCGACGCCACCTTCCATATCCAGCTGCCGGTGGGTGAACGGTGGCTGCATACCAGCGCCCACACCGACGTCACCCGCTTTGGCCAGGATCTGGCGTCCGGCGTGTTCATGTTGCTGACGTTGATCATCGTCGTGCTGGCAGTGCTGATCGCTACACGGCGCGTGACGCGATACTTCGCCACGCTTGCCGATGCCGCGGACCGGCTCGGCGCCGGCGAACCGTACGATGCCCTGCCGGAGCACCGCGGACCCAGCGAAGTGCGCCGGGCCAGTGCTGCATTCAACGCCATGCAACGACGGGTGACGGACCTTCTCACAGAGCGCACGCAGATGCTCGGCGCGGTATCGCACGACCTTCGCACCATTGCCACCCGGTTACGGCTGCGCGCGGAGCACATCGCCGACACCACGCAGCAGCAGCGCGCCGAGCAGGACATTGAAGACATGACCGCCATACTCGATGAGACGCTCACCTACGCGCGTGATGAATCATCGGATGAAGCCGCCGTGCCGATCGACCTGGCGGCGCTGCTGCACACCCTGAGCGACGACTATGCCGACCTGGGCCACGACGTGACCTTCGAAAGCTCCGCCCGGCCTGTGTTACGCGGCCAGCCGGTAGCGCTGAAACGGGCGCTCGGCAACCTTATCGACAATGCCGTGCGCTACGGTGGCAGCGCGCACATCACCTGCACGGCGGACGGTACGGTGCGCATCACGGACTCCGGCCCGGGCATGAGCCCGGAGGAAGCGCAGCGTGCGCTGGAACCTTTCGTGCGTATCGATGCATCGCGCAACCGCCAGAGCGGCGGCACCGGTCTGGGGCTGACGATTGCCAGCAACGTCATTCGACGGCACAAAGGAACGCTGACCTTCGAGCGTGTGCGTGATGCGTTCAGCGCCGTGGTAGGGCTACCCGTGGAGCCGCTCGCCGACCTCCGCTAGCGCCGCCACATGTGCATCCAGCTGGCGGTGCACGTCGTCCATTGGCCCAGGCACGAGGCCGAGAATCATGCGTTCCACCTGTAGCCCACGAAACGCGTCGATGTTCGCAGGCGTCGGTGCCGCGCCCATCACGGAGATCAACGGCCGCGGCCGGCCGGCTTCCGCCGCCAGCGCTTCGAGCCGCGGCACCATCTCCACGAACTCATCAAAGGGTGTCACCCGCCCACGCATCTCCTCGTTGGCAGAAGGCGGCACCACCGGCAGCCAGCCGTCGCCGTAGCGCGCGACCCGATTCAGGATATTGGGACCGGAACCGGCGATGAGAATGGGAGGGTGCGGGCTCTGCACCGGTTTCGGCCAGATGTTGGTGTCTTCAATGCGCACCATGCGGCCTTCATAGGAGGCGACGTCCTGCGTCCACAGGGCCTGCATGGCCTCCACGCGTTCGCGCATGAGGCGAAAACGGCTGTCGGGGTCGGTGCCGTGATCGATCATCTCCGCGCGGTTCCAGCCTGCACCAATGCCAAGCTCCAGGCGGCCGCCGGACAGATAGTCCACGCTCGCAACCGCCTTTGCGGTATCGATCGGGTCGCGCTGTATCACCAGACACACCGCCGTACCCAGGCGGATGCGCTTCGTCGCCGCAGCGGCGGCTGTGAGCGCCACGAACGGGTCGAGCATGGCGGCATACACGCGTGGATTGAAGCCGGTGAACGGGTGCGGCTCGCGCAGCGGAATATGCGAGTGCTCGCTCAACCAGTAGGACTCGAAGCCCCGGTCCTCCACCGCCGCAGCCACCTCGGCCGGGCTTGCGGTCTGGTCCGTAACGAACATGCTGATGCCGAACTTCATGAGCTTTTCTCCCCGTGTGTGCCGTGATTGTACTTATAATGCAGGCCTGCGACCGAGGAACGAAACACCATGCTCCGCACCACCCGCACAATAACCGCCATCCTGCTGGCCGCAACGCTGACCGTACTCGGCGGCTGTGCGGAAGGACCACAATCCGGCGCGGGGGCATCCGACGGCAACAAAGCAGCTTGGTTACAGACCTTCTCCGAGATTGCCGCAAAACCAGGCGTGACGACCACAGAATCCGGCCTCATGTACGAGGTGCTGAAAAAAGGCAACGGCCCGACGCCCGCCGTCACCGATACCGTGGTCACCCACTACCACGGCACCCTCCTCGACGGCACTGTCTTCGACTCCTCCTACGACCGCGGCGAGCCGGCGACCTTTCCCCTCAACCGCGTCATCAAAGGCTGGACGGAAGCGCTGTCGATGATGCCCACGGGCTCGAAGTGGCGGCTCTTCGTACCCCCGGAGCTGGCCTACGGCAAGCGCGGCGCGGGCGCCAAGATCGGGCCGGACACCCCGCTGATCTTCGAAGTCGAACTCCTCGACATCCGCTAACCCTCCGCCCCGGACACACCCAATTCCCAGCTCACACGCCGCTGAGGCAATCGCGCACATGAGTTCGAACGCGGGTGGCAGACAATGGGCACGTGACTACGCCCCGAAAATACCTCGTCGACTCGGAAACACCGCTCTACTATCACATCACGTCGAAGTGCGTGCAGCGGGCATGGCTGCTCGGTAGGGACCACAAGACCGGAATCAACTACGACCACCGAAGAGACTGGCTGGTACGCCGTTTAGAGTCCATCACGCCAGCGTTTGCAGTCACCGTTCAGACATATGCGATCATGAGCAATCACTTCCATATGGTGGTTTATTACGACCCACTCGCAGCCAACTCGTGGCCTGACGAGGAGGTAGCGAGACGATGGTACATCGCGCACCCCTCGCAACTCGACGACCCCACCGATCCCCAAAGTAGAGCTGAGGCAATTGAGTTGCTGGCCGGGGACGCCCAACGTGTCAGGTATTGCCGTCAGCAACTCGGCTCGCTCAGCGCGTTCATGAAGTGTTTGAAGCAACCAATCGCTGAACGTGCAAACAAAGAAAGCAATACAGAAGGCCATTACTGGGCCAAGCGATTCTACTCCGGTGCAATTTTGTCCGAAGACGCTCTGCTGATGGTGATGGCCTACGTGGACTTGAATCCGGTTCGCGCTCGAATCACCGATCACTTGAAGGGCTGTAAGCACACAGGCCTAGAACGCCAGATCAGGGCGAGTGAGGTATCGAAGGAAGCGCTCGACGCATATCTCCAACCCTGTGTGGGCGGCCTAGAGAGACAACGCCCAACATTGCAGGTCAGACTTCGGGACTACCTGAACTTCTTGCGCGAGTTGCTAGCGCTCGAAAAACGCGAGATCGACGTCACAACACAACCACCCAAGCCGACGACAGCCTCGTTGACTCGCGAGGAACGCTGGCGTTCCGGAAAACAGGCCTTGCGGCGCAATCCACGCGCTATCGGCAGTCGCCGTGAGATCTCAGATTGGGCGGCGTCTCGGGGATTCGCCTCTCGCGAAGTGCCATTGCCCACTGTTCGTTCGTAGGGAGACTATCCCACAAGCATCTAGGTCAATGTCTCTTGTTTCTGGTTTATCACGACCCAGCCAATGCCAACGTCCGGCCACCATTCATTCCACCCGTGACATGCCAATCGGAACTGTTTTCATTATCTTGTTAATTCGTCACTCGGTGTGTCCCGGGACGGGGATGCGGACCCAGCCTTCCATGAGTACGCGGGCACTGCGGCTCATCGACGCCTTGAGCACTCGCCATTCGCCGTCGACGAGGGTGGCTTCTGCGCCGACGCGCAGGGTGCCGGAGGGGTGGCCGAAGCGCACGGAATTGCGCTCACCGCCGCCGGCGGCCAGGTTGACGAGCGTACCGGGGATAGCCGCGGCAGTGCCGATGGCGACGGCGGCGGTGCCCATCATGGCGTGGTGGAGCTTGCCCATGGACAGCGCACGCACCAGCAGGTCGACGTCCTCGGAGGCGACTGCTTTGCCGCTGGAGGCGGTGTAGGTTCGCGGCGAAGCGACGAAGGCGACTTTGGGCGTGTGTTGCCGGGCCGCAGCCTCGGAAACATCCTGGATGAGGCCCATGCGCAATGCGCCGTGCGCGCGGATCGTCTCGAAGCGCGCGAGCGCCGCTTCGTCGTTGTTGATGTCGTCCTGTAGTTCCGTGCCGTCGTAGCCGATGTCGGCCGCATTGAGGAATATCGTCGGGATACCCGCATTGATCATGGTTGCCTTGAACGTCCCCACGCCGGGCACCTCCAGATCATCCACCAGGTTGCCGGTGGGGAACATGGAGCCGCCGCCCTCGTCCGCCGGATCGACGAACTCCACCGGCACTTCCGCCGCCGGGAAGGTCACACCGTCCAGCTCGAAATCGCCGGTCTCCTGCACTTCGCCGTTGGTGATCGGTACATGATTGATGATGGTCTTACCGATGTTGACTTGCCAGATGCGCACTTCCACCGTCCCGTTCTCGGGGACGCGCTGCGCGTCGATGAAGCCGTTGGCGACAGCGAAGGGCCCCACGGCGGCCGACAGATTGCCGCAGTTGCCGCTCCAGTCTACGAAGGCCTGGTCGATGGATACCTGTCCGAACAGGTAGTCCACGTCGTGCCCCGGCTGGCTGCTCTTCGACAGAATCACCGTCTTGCTCGTGCTCGACGTAGCGCCGCCCATGCCATCCGTCTGCTTGCCGTACGGGTCGGGGCTACCGATCACCCGCAGCAGCAGCGCATCCCGCGCCGGCCCCGGCACGCGGGCAGCCTCCGGCAGGTCTTCCAGTTTGAAAAACACCCCTTTGCTGGTGCCGCCACGCATATACGTGGCGGGAATACGAATCTGCGGTGCATGTGTCATAGCGTCAGCCTGCCGATGCTTCGAGAAAGTCCTGGGCGAATCGTTGCAGCACGCCCCCAGCGCCGTACACGGACACCTCTTCCGCGGTATCCAGGCGGCAGGTCACCGGAACCTCCACGGAACTACCATCCGCACGATGAATGACGAGCGAAAGTTCAGCGCCAGGTTGCGGCTCCCCAACCACATCAAACGTTTCCGTCCCATCAATACCATAGGTCTTACGCGTCTCCCCTGCCTTGAACTGCAGCGGCAATACGCCCATGCCGATGAGGTTGGTGCGGTGAATCCGCTCGAATCCTTCCGCAACAATCGCCTCCACACCTGCAAGGCGAACCCCTTTGGCAGCCCAGTCGCGGGAGGAGCCCTGTCCGTAGTCGGCACCCGCAACGATGATCAGCGGCTGGCCGCGATCCATGTACGTTTCGATCACCTCCCACATGCGCATCACTGTGCCTTCCGGCTCCAGCCGCGCGAGTGAACCCTGCTTGATCTCGCCGTTCTCCACCACCATCTCGTTCAACAGCTTCGGGTTGGCAAACGTCGCTCGCTGCGCGGTGAGATGATCGCCACGGTGGGTTGCGTAGGAGTTGAAGTCTTCCTCCGGCAAGCCCATCTTCGCCAGGTACTCGCCCGCCGCGCTGCTGGCCAGGATCGCGTTCGACGGCGACAGGTGGTCTGTAGTGATGTTGTCACCCAGCACCGCCAGCGGCCGCATGCCTTTCAGCGCGCGCTCGCCCGCCAGCGCCCCCTCCCAGTACGGAGGACGGCGGATGTAGGTGCTCTGCGGACGCCAGTCGTACAACGGGCTCACCGCATCGGTTTCGTCCTTGACGCGGATGAACATGGGATCGTACACATCGCGGAACTGTTGCGGTTTTACGGAGGCAGCCACTACCGCATCAATCTCCTCGTCGGTGGGCCAGATGTCCTTGAGGGTGACCGGATTGCCGTGGGCATCGGTGCCGAGTGCATCGCGTTCGATGTCCACGCGCACGGTGCCGGCGATGGCGTAGGCAATCACCAGCGGCGGCGAGGCGAGAAACGCCTGCTTGGCGTAGGGGTGAATACGCCCGTCGAAGTTTCGGTTGCCGGAGAGCACTGCCGTAGCGTAGAGATCCCGGTCGATGATCTCCTGCTGAATGGCCGGGTCCAGGGCGCCGCTCATTCCGTTGCAGGTGGTGCAGGCGAAGGCGACGATGCCGAAGCCAAGCTGTTCGAGCTCGGGCAGCAGGTTCGCCTCTTCGAGATACAGCTTCACCGCTTTGGAACCCGGCGCCAGCGACGATTTCACCCACGGCTTACGCGTCAGTCCGCGGGCATTGGCGTTGCGGGCCAGCAGACCTGCGGCGATGACGTTGCGCGGGTTCGAGGTGTTGGTGCAGCTCGTGATTGCCGCAATGATGACAGCGCCATCGGGCATGAGCGCGCCCTCCTGCTGCCACGCCCCCGCGATACCCTTCTCCGCGAGGTCGCTCGTCGCCACCCGGCGGTGCGGGTTTGAAGGCCCGGCAACATTGCGCACCACGCTGGACAGATCGAACCGCAGTACCCGTTCGTACTCGGCACCACGCATGCCGTCCACCCACAGCCCGGCTTCTTTGGCGTAGGCCTCCACGAGACGGATGTTTTCTTCGTCACGGCCGGTTAGGCGAAGATAGTCGATGGTCTTCTCATCGATATAGAACATCGCAGCCGTCGCGCCGAATTCCGGCGTCATGTTGGAGATCGTCGCACGATCGCCCAGGGTTAGATCTTCGGCACCTTCGCCATAGAACTCCAGGTAGGCGCCAACCACGCGCTGTTCGCGCAGAAACTCGGTGAGCGCTAAAACAATGTCCGTGGCGGTAATTCCAGGCTGACGCTTGCCGGTCAACTCGACGCCGACGATGTCCGGCAGGCGCATGTAGGAAGCACGGCCCAGCATGACGTTTTCCGCTTCCAGGCCACCCACGCCGATGGCGATCACCCCGAGCGCGTCCACGTGCGGGGTGTGGCTGTCGGTACCCACCAGCGTGTCGGGATAGGCGACGCCATCGCGGTTGTGCACCACGGGCGACATCTTTTCCAGGTTGATCTGGTGCATGATGCCGTTGCCCGGCGGGATGACATCCACGTTCTCAAACGCGGTCTTGCACCAATCGATGAAGTGAAAACGATCTTCGTTGCGCCGATCTTCGATGGCTCGGTTCTTTTCGAACGCATCCGGGTCGAAGCCCGCATGCTCCACAGCAAGAGAATGGTCGACAATGAGCTGTGTCGGCACCACCGGATTCACCTGCGCCGGGTCACCGCCCTTCTCGGCGATAGCGTCACGCAACCCTGCCAGATCCACCAACGCCGTCTGGCCGAGGATGTCGTGGCACACGACCCGCGCCGGATACCAGGGAAAATCGAGGTCGCGCTTGCGCCCGATGATCTGCTCCAGCGCACCGGTCAGCGCTGCGGGATCGCAGCGCCGCACCAGGTTCTCGGCGAGCACTTTTGAGGTGTAGGGAAGGCCGTCGTAGGCGCCGGGCTGAATCGCCTCTACGGCTTCACGAGTATCGAAAAAGTCGACGCCAGCTCCCGGCAGCGGCTTCTTGTGTGCTTGGTTCATGCGGTGCTTTGCCCTGGGCCAAAACACCGCATTTTACCACCGCTTGGCTGCCGGAGCGTTACTCCGGCACGCGCAGCGCAAGAAATACCGGCGCATCGTTACGCCGCACCAGCACCGGCACAGAACGTCCGGCCGGCAGCTTGTCCACCACGCGATCGAAATCCTCCACCGAGTTGATCACCGCGTTGTTGAGCCGCAGGATGATGTCGCCGCGCTGGATACCCGCTTCCGCCGCCGCGCCTGCGGCACTGGTCACACGCACCCCGCCGGAGATGCCAAGCCGGTCGCGAATCGCCTCTGCAATGGGTTCCACCGCAAGGCCCAGGCTGTCGTCATCGGCCGCCGCAACCTCACCATCATCGCCCGTCGGCAACTCACCAATGGTCAGCTCGATGTCCTGGGTCTTGCCTTCCCGCACGATCCGCAGCTTCGCCTTGGAGTTTGCCGGTGTGCGGCCCACGTGGTGCGGCAACTCGCCGGACCGATCGATGTCAAGACCGTTGAAACGGGTGATGATGTCCCCTTCGCGCAGACCACCACGCGCTGCAGGGCTATCGTCGAGCACGCGGGAAATCAGCGCGCCACCCGGACGGTCCAGGCCGAAAGACTCCGCCAGATCGCGGTCTACCTCCTGGATGAGCACGCCAAGCCAGCCGCGGCTGACGCGTCCGTTTTCACGCAGCTGCTCCACCACTTCCATAGCCACATCGATCGGGATGGCGAACGACACCCCCATGAAACCACCGGAGTTGGAGTAGATCTGCGAGTTGATGCCTACGACTTCACCGTCGAGATTGAACAGCGGGCCGCCGCTGTTGCCAGGATTGATCGCCACGTCCGTCTGGATGAACGGTACGTAGTTTTCATCCTGCGCCGTAGGCAGGCTGCGCCCTTTGGCACTGACGATGCCCGCGGTTACCGAATAATCGAATCCGAAGGGGGAACCGATGGCAAGCACCCACTCCCCCACGGACAGATCCGCCGACTTGCCAAGCTTCACCGTGGGCAGACCGCTGGCGTCAATCTTGAGCAGCGCCAGGTCCGATCGGCGATCGGAGCCAACCACTTCCGCGTCCAGCTCCCGCCGATCGCTGAGACGCACTTTCACCTCATCGGCACTTGCGACGACATGGTAGTTGGTGAGGATGTAACCATCACGGGAGATGATGAAACCCGAACCCAGCGACTGCGCATTGCGATCGGGCTGCGGAAAACGATCCGGCGGAAAGAACCGCCGCAGAAACTCTTCCATCTCATCGTTCGGCGCACCACGCCCGCCGAAACGCCGTGCGGGATTGCTATGGCGCACCGTGGAAATGTTCACTACCGCCGGCGCGTGCTGATCCACCAGCTTCGTGAAGTCGGGAAGATCTGCAGCGGCAGCCGTACCGCCCAACGCCAACAAGACAGGCAACGCCAGAAGCACAGCCACACGATTCAGTTTTCGAACTATCGCTATCACAGTAATCCTCGATCAGTGATGGTCAGTGAGACCCGACAGGGTCCACAGGTTTTGCTTTTAGATGCACGACCGGTCCATTTGGTCGCACGATGAATCCAGCGCTGCACGCAGCCAGTGCGCCGGCGACCAGACCGATCGGCGCGGACCACACCTCGCCCGCACCAGACAAGGACGCAAACGTCGCACCGAGCGCCGCTGCAAGCACCGGCCACCCGAACAGAAACAAGATGACGACATGCCATCGCCTCCGATCAATGGCGATACTCGCCAGCCCTTCGGCAACACCGTGTATGGGGGTTGCCGCGGAGAGCATCAAGACCTGGGCCTCACGCTGCGCGCAACCTCGGCAACCTGTACACCCTGCGCTATCCACCCTGAACAGCAGCTGACCGTCCGCCTGGCGTTCAACCACGCCATCCCTCAGCAGCTGCATCAGCTCGCCGGCTGCACGTTGGCGAGGATGCGCTTGGCAGTGTCGTCCGGCAGCTCGCCAACCAGTGTCACCAGATGCTCCACCCCATCAGAACCCCGCAGGCGGCGGTTGACCGAAACGGTGGCGCCCACACGGGAGTACATGGCCCCTGCCCCAGCTTCCGGCATGGCCTCGATGAACACCGAAAACGCTGCGATACCATCCGTGTATACAAGCGTGTGCACAGCCTTGAGCTGAGACGGCAGCCTGCGCAGGTCCGCAGCCGACATGTGGAATCCCGCCGGCAGCCAGGCTGCTCGCCAGGGTACATCTACGCTACCCAACGCTTGCGCTGGTGTACCCAGGGTCATATGGCTGACCATCGCCTGCGCATTCTCGTTGCGTTCCAGCAGCGTGGCATCCACCGCATCTCCGTACACGATGCGCGAAAACTGAAAGATCTCCAGGCGCCGGCCGCGTTGGTCGATGAGCTCAGAGCGCAGAAGCATGCGATTTTCGCGGTCCAGCCACAGGCGATAACCGTAACGGTCGGCGTCCACCGGCGTCACATCGATGCGCACCGCAGGCCGACCGGCGATTCTGTCGTCGCCAGCAAAGGCGAGTGCGTAGTAGCTGTCGATACGCTCGAATCCGCGTACGAAGGCTCTGGCGAACGGGCCTGCCGGTATGCTCGCCTCCAGCTCCAGCAGCGCATCACCCGGCATGACGATGCAGGCAACCTCTTCGCCGTATCGCACGATTTCGCGCGGTGCGCCGTTCAGATGCACCAGCCGCTCGCGCTGCTGTCCATCCACGACTTTGTGCACCACGCGCAGGCTGGCAAGGTCGTTACCACCGAAGTAGCTGAACGTTCCGTCGTAAGCAAGATCGCCAAAAGCGCGGTTCATGGCTTCAAGCCATGCGCGGGGGTCGTCTTCCTGGGCCATCAGCGAACCGCCAAAGCAGACACACGCTACCGCCAGGATCAGCGCCGGCATCTTTACGGCCGCGCGTCTCACCGTTGGCCTTCACCCCGGTCATAGGTGACCACCTTCACAAACGACAGCACCCCGCTGGAGTTGAGGGCCGTGTGCTGTACGTGGTGCATCATGTAGGCATCGCTGCGCGTCATGTCCGCATCGCTCGGCGCCACTTCCTGGACTTCCAGGGTTGCCACCTGGCCTGTTGGCGTTTCATCGAGCACCCCGGAACCGAACATGATGGCTACCGCGACGCCGGCTGCCACGGCAAATCCGACGGCGCGCCCCATCCACACAGGCATGCCAGCTGCCGGGGGACCAGCGGGCGCCTCGACAACGGCTTCTTCCGCATCCGCGCCTTCGTAGTCCAGCGCCTCCCAGATTCGGTTCTTCAGCGCCAGTCGCGATGAAATAGAGGCTTGCGAGGCGCGACCTCCCAGCACGGCGCTCACGAGATGGTATCGCTCCCAGGTATCGCGCAATGCGGCGTCCTTCGCCGCCTCGTCGATGACCCGGCGGAGCTCGAATTCGTCCGCTTCGCCGTCCACCGCAGCGGACAGTGCTTCTTTCAACTTTTCAGACATGCTTCAGCCATCGTCCCAATGTCGGTTCTGCCACATCATCCCGCCTTCTTTGTCACCAAAAATTGCCTTTAGTTCCGCGAGTTAGCGCTTCGCCGTGCGCCCAGGCAACAGGGGCCGAATGCGCTCGTCTATGGCCTCTCTGGCGCGAAATATGCGCGAGCGCACGGTACCCACCGGGCACTCCATCACCACGGCAATTTCCTCGTAGCTCAAACCTTCGAACTCCCGCAGGGTGACAGCGGTCTTCAGGTCCTCCGGCAATGCCGCGATGGCGTCGTCGATGGCTTCCCGCAGCTGGTCCCGCGCCAGGGTGGACTGCGGATCATCCATGTCCTGCAGATACTCACCGCCATCCATGTACTCACCGTCGGCGATGTCCACATCCACTCCCGGGGGTCGCCGGCTGCGCGCCACCAGGTGATTCTTCGCCGTGTTGACCGCTATGCGGTAGAGCCAGGTGTAGAACTGGCTCTCGCCACGGAACTTCGGCAGGGCGCGAAACGCCTTGATGAAGGCTTCCTGAGTGACGTCCAGCACTTCATCCGAGTCGCGCACATAGCGCGCCACCAGATGCTGAATCTTCTGCTGGTAACGGCTGAAAAGGAGATCGAATGCTGCTCGATCGCCCTTTTTCACCCGGCGTACCAGTTCCTTGTCGGTATCCTGTGCCACGACCCGCCTTGTGCTGCGCGGCGATATTCTGAAGGGTTGCCCCTATTTATACTACCCAGCGAAACGAACGCGGCAAGAACAGCAAATGACACAACGATTCGCAACAGACATCCTCATCATCGGCGGCGGCGCGGCGGGTTTGTCTGCCGCTTTACACCTCGCGCCACACGCACGCGTCACGGTGCTGGCCAAGGGTGATATCTCTTCCGGCTCTTCGCACTGGGCCCAAGGCGGCGTGGCGGCGGTCATGTCAGCGGAAGACAGCACCCAGTCCCACGCCCAGGACACCCTGACGGCCGGTGCCGGACTATGCGACCCGGAAATCGTCGATTTCACAGTACGCCACGCGCCGGAGGCCATCCGCTCCCTGATCGAGATTGGCGTGGAATTCGACATCGAAGACAACGCCTATCACCTCACCCGCGAGGGCGGCCACTCGTTTCGCCGGGTACTGCACGTCGCAGACGCGACGGGCCGTGCCATCACCGAAACCCTCAACCAGCGGGTGCTCGATCACGAGAACATCGAGCTCTTCAACGACCGTATCGCCATCGATCTGATCAACCGCTCCCGCCTCGGGCGTTACTCGAGCCGCTGCGCCGGCGCCTACGTACTCAACCAGTCCACCGGTCATGTGGAGGTGTTCCAGGCGCGTTTCGTGATTCTCGCCACTGGCGGCGCGAGCAAGGTGTATCTGTACACCTCAAATCCCGACAGCTCCACCGGCGACGGTATCGCTATGGCCTGGCGGGCCGGCTGCCGGGTGGCCAACATGGAGTTCAACCAGTTTCACCCAACCTGCCTGTTCCACCCGCACGCCAAGTCGTTCCTGATCTCCGAGGCCGTGCGTGGAGAAGGTGGCGTGCTCAAGCTCAAGAACGGCAGACGTTTCATGGACCGTTTCCATGAACTCGGCGAGTTGGCACCACGGGACATCGTCGCCCGTGCCATCGACCACGAAATGAAGCGTACCGGCGAGGATTGCGTGTACCTCGACATCTCCCACCGGCCGCCGGAGTTCATCCGCGCCCACTTCCCGACCATCGCCGGCCGCTGCGAGGACTTCGGCATCGACATCACCCGCGAGCCCATCCCGGTGGTGCCCGCCGCGCACTACACCTGCGGCGGCGTGCTGGTGGACCGCAACGGCGCAACCGACGTCCCAGGATTGTTCGCCATCGGCGAGGTGAGCTGTACCGGGCTGCACGGCGCCAACCGGCTGGCCAGCAACTCGCTGCTGGAGTGCCTGGTGTTTGCGCGTTCCTGCGCCGATCAGATCCAGACGCTGCTCGACGAGCCGAGCGATCACGTCCGCATTCCGCATTGGGACGAAAGTCAGGTCGTGGACTCCGACGAAGATGTGGTGATCGCCCACAACTGGGACGAGCTGCGACGCTTCATGTGGGATTACGTCGGTATCGTGCGTACCAACAAGCGCCTGCAGCGGGCACAGCGGCGCATCGACTTGCTGAAAGCGGAGATCCACGAGTACTACAGCCACTACCGCGTGAGCCACGATCTCATCGAGCTGCGCAACCTCATCACGGTAGCGGAGCTGATCGTGCGCAGCGCCATGGCGAGGCGCGAAAGCCGCGGGCTGCACTACAACCTGGACTACCCGAACATGCTGCCGCAGACCGACGACACGATCCTGTTCCCAGGCTCCATGGAGCACCTGACAGTGCTTCGACCCGCCGGTTAGGCCCATGCCTGGATAGCCTATAGCAGACCCTCGATCTGCGTTTTCAGCTCACGGCGGATGCGGGCGAAGTCCGCTTGCGGCAACTCATCGGCAAACACCCAGGCAACGCGCCCGCCGTAGAACCGCACGGCCAGCGTGTTCGCCCAGAGCCATACCGCCTGAACTTCGGCCGGATTCCAGCGCACCGTGCGCGTCTGCCAGCGGGGCCAGTTGGCCACGAGCCACAGCGCACCCAGCACAGCACCGCCAGCACCCAGCCAGAAGAAGCCACCACCCGTCGCGATGAGTCCGAGTGCCAGGTACGCCGCGCACCGCCAGCGGCCGCGGCGCAAGAGAAACCGCATCAGCGCGGGCGATCGTTGTAGGCGATGATTTGGGCGATGACTTCGGCCAACGCTGGGGTTGGAGGCGTTTCGCGCCCCTGAATCCAGTCGAAAATCTCCCAGTCCTCGTGCTCTAGGAGCTCGGCGTAGGCAGCGTACAAGGTTGGCGGGAGCTCGTGCAGCCGCTCGCGCACGAACGGCACGAGCACGAACTCGAGCTCCAGCATGCCTCGACGGCTGTGCCAGTACAGACGGTGTTGTTCCGGCGGCAGATTCCGGGTCGCTCCCGGGGATTGCAGGTTGTCACTCATCAGTGCAGTGTATCGCGCCCGGCAAGCCCGGTCACAGGCCAAGCACCAGCCTCGTTGTGAGAAACCTCTGCATTGCACGCCCCTGCAACGCTCGGCACACTGGGTTGATGCACAACGTTCGCGTCCTGATCATCACCCTACTCCTGTCTACCACGGGGTCGGCAACCGCATCCGACCGCGCCTGGCTTCGCGTGTTCAACGACATCGCCACCGGCGTGCTCACCATCCGCGTGGACCAGACCCGCGCGTTCGATGGCCAGTACAACCAGTCCACCGAAGCCACCGGCTTCGTCGTCGATGCCGAGCGCGGCATCATCCTCACCAACCGGCATGTCGTGAATCCGGGGCCCGTGATCGCCCGTGGCCTGTTCAACAATGGCGAGGAAGTACCGCTGCAACCCATCTACCGCGACCCTGTGCACGATTTCGGCTTCTTTCGCTACGATCCAACGGCGCTTCGGCACAGCCGCCCCAAACCCCTCAAACTCGCCCCCGAAGAAGCCGTGCCGGGCACCTCCATCTGGGTGATCGGCAACGACGACGGGGAGCAGCTGGCTGTGCTGCAGGGCACCCTGGCCCGCACCGACCGCACCGCGCCGAGTTACGGTTGGGGACGCTACAACGACTTCAACACCTTCTACTTCCAAGCCGCATCCGGCATGTCCGGCGGCTCCTCCGGCTCGCCGGTGGTCAACCGTCGAGGCCGCGTGGTTGCTCTGGCCGCCGGCGCCAACCGCGCAAGCGCTGCAAGTTTCTTCCTGCCATTGGACCGCGCCGTGCGGGCGCTCGATCTGCTGCAACGCGGCGAGGACGTACCGCGAGGCACCCTGCAGACGACGTTCCAGCGGCGCACCTACGCTGAGCTGAAACGCGGTGGGCTGGCGGCAACTCTGGAGGATCGCTACAGAAGCCATTACCCGGACGCCAAGGGTCTGCTTACAGTGCATGCTCTGCTACCCGGTAGCGCCGCTGCAGCGAGCCTGCAGGTGGGTGACGTTCTGCTGGCGATCGACAGCACCGATATCATCGACTTCAACGGCCTGTCGCAGACCCTCGACGCGCGAGTCGGGAAAACCGTGGCTGTGCAGATCGCCCGTCGCGGCGAGACCCTGAGCATCGCCCTCCCCGTCAGCGACCTGCACGCGCTCACTCCTGATGAGTACATCGAATTCGATGGCGCTGTGGTGCACCAGCTCTCCTACCAGCAGGCCCGCCACTATCATCGTGACCTGGGAGCGTTGTACGTCACCGATCCAGGGTTTGGTCTGAAGAACGCAAGCCTCGGGCTCGGCGACGTACTCACCAGCATGAACGGACGTGCCATGCGCAGCCTCGACGACCTCGAAGCGGTGCTCAGCGCGACCGCCGCCGGCAGTTGGACCAGTGGCCGATTTCATCCACGTGCGCAGCCCCGCTCCGAACGGTTCACCAACATCCGCATCGATGGGCGCTGGTACCCCGCTAGACGCTGCAAACGTGTCGATACAGACGGCACGTGGGCCTGTCACGACATCGACATCGCCAGCGCCACCGTTGCCCCGGACATTCAGCCGGCAGAGCCACCAACCGGCAATCCCCTGCGCAACATGTTTACCAACATACGATTCGAGATGCCTTACTGGGTGTCAGGCCTCAGCGCCTCTCAGCAATCAGGCACCGGCATCATCGTCGACCTCGATCGCGGCTGGATACTGGTGGATCGCACCACCGTACCGGTGGCGGCGGGCGACGTCACCGTGACTTTCGGCGGCAATCGCGAGGTCAGCGGACATCTCGTGTATCTGCATCCCACGCACAACTTCGCCATCATCGGTTACAACCCGAAGGACGTATCCGATCTCCCGCTGCGTGAGGCGGACCTCAGCGGCCGCAGAATCGAGGTGGGAGAAGCGGTGACGCTGGCGGGGCTCGACAGTCAGCATGCTCTCGCCACCCAGGAAACCACCGTATCCACCGTTCGGCACCGGCTGTTTCCGAGCACCAGCCCGCCGAAGTTTGCCAGCGCCACCGTACGCGGTGCACGCCTGGCCAACGCGCCGGACCACTACGAGGGCGTGCTGCTGCGCGAGGATCAGCGCGTAGGCGCCTTCTGGCTGAGCTACGCCCGGCAGTCCGGCAACAAAACCACCGTTACCAAACTCGGCATCGATGCGGAGCTCGTTTCCGATACCCTCGAACACATCCGCACCAGCGCGCCCTGGCGGTCATTGGAAGTCGACTGGCAAGCGATGTCTCTGGCCGACGCCCGCCGTACCGGCACGCCGGATGTGGCAGAAGCCCTCTGGCGCCAGGAAGGCGTGGAGCAGTTGTTCAGCGTCGCGCGTATCGGCGCCGGCGCGCCGGCGGTAAAGCATCTCGAAGTGGGAGATATCATCGTCTCAGCAAACGGCACGGCACCGCGATCCGCGAGGGATATCGAACGCGCCAGCCAGCAGCCGGCAGCGCCGCTCACGGTACTGCGGGAAGGCCACCTGCTGGAATTGCACGTCCCCACGGTACCCCTGTCGGGCACAGGCCTCGACCGCTTGCTGATGTGGGGCGGCGTGGTCCTCCACGCTCCCCGACGTGCCCTGTCCATGCAGCTCAACCAACCCACTGACGGCGTGTACGTCGGCTCCTACCGCTTCGGCTCGCCAGCCAGCCGTTTCGGCCTCGACGCCGCAACGCGCATCGTGCAGGTCAACGGTAGCGACATTGCGACACTCGACGATCTGACAAAGATCCTGCTGGCCACCGGTCACGGCGAATCGATGACCCTGAAAACCGTCAACACCATCGGTGAGCCGAAGCTGGTGACGCTGATCAGCGATCACCTGTACTGGCCGCTGTATGAGATGCGCCGTGATGAACGCGGCGTGTGGAAGCGCTGGTCGACGCAGGCGCTGCTCGCCGCCCAGCCCACGCATCCCGACACACTGTCCGAACAACTGCACTAACAAGGAAACGAGAGAATGGACTGGAAGGTACTGCTGATGGTGTTCGGCACCATTTTCGTTGCGGAGCTAGGCGACAAGACGCAGCTCGCCACCATGCTCCTGGCCGCTGACAAAGATACGAACCGATGGCTCGTATTCATCGGCGCCTCCCTGGCCCTCATCGCCGCCTCAGGGCTCGGCG